>NZ_JBFSUV010000012.1:0-98606 GCF_041467515.1 Vibrio sp. 10N.247.311.12 | reverse complement strand
CAGCTCTGAAGGATCCTTCAACCGATCGCTTTGGCTTTAACTGATCGGCATTACCTTCATGAGGCGGTTTTTTTATTAGGTAATGATCGATATTGATTCGGTAAATCTTACCCTTGTCAGGCTAATTGATGAGTCCAAACGCACGAGGCAGAGCCAAACTAATTTCAGGAATAAAAGTAATAGCCAACAGTGTGACGATCAGTACGGCACAAAACGGCATGATACTTCTTATAACATTCTCAATCTTAGAGCCACTGACACTACAACCCACAAATAGCGCCGTGCCAACGGGTGGCGTTGCAATACCAATACATAAGTTGAAGATAATCATCATCGCAAAGTGAATTGGATGCATGCCTAAGTGCTCAGCAATCGGCATAAAGATAGGGGTAAAGATCAATACGGCTGGCGTAAGGTCCATAAACATACCCACAATCAGTAGAATCAGGTTCATCAGAATAAAGATGATAATTGGATTGTCTGAAATAGAGAGCATCCAATCGCTGATCATGGTTGGTAGACCGGTAAACGCCATAGCCCATGACATGATGGTAGAAGCACCAATCAAGAACAGCATAATGCCAGTAACCTGAACCGTTTCTCTACAAATTATCGGAAAGTGTGCCCATTTGAGGGTTCGGTAACAGAGTGACAGTATAAAAGAGTATAGAACCGCTATACATGCCCCTTCTGTTGCAGTGAATATACCACCAATAATACCGCCAATAACAACAACAATAAGCCCTAAGCTTGGTGTTGCTTGCCAAACAATATTCAGCACATCTTTCGTTGTGAAGCCGTCATTCGCACTTGTTTTGTAGCCCTTCTTTTTAGCGATGAAATAGGCGACGACCATACAACTTAAGCCCATTAGAATACCTGGGACATACCCTGCGATAAACAACGCCGCAACGGATGTTCCACCCGATACCACTGAAAATACGATCAGTGAATTACTCGGCGGTATTAATAAGCCTGCCGGGCAAGATGCAACGTTTACTGCTGTTGCTAAGTTTTTATCATAACCATCTTTTTCTAATTCTGGGCCTAAGGTTTTACCAACCGCAGCTGCTGCTGCAACGGCTGATCCTGAAACGGCGCCAAACATCATATTGGCGAAGATGTTCACGTGAAAAAGTGAGCCCGGGATCCAACCAACCAAGAGCTTTGCAAGGTTGATGAGTCGACTCGCGATGCCACCTACATTCATTATATTCCCCGCGAGGATAAAGAAAGGGATGGCTAATAAACTGAAACTATCAATACCGGTAATGATTTTTTGACCCGCAGTAATACTGGCGACTTCAAACGGTAAGATGAAATACATGATGGTTAAAGATGACATGGCAATTGCAATCGCAATCGGCATGCTTATCGCGATCATGAATAAGAATAGGCCTAGCAGCCAAACACCAATGGACAAATCCATAATATAGAGTCCTTTTAAAACTTATTTTTTGTTGGGTTCACAAAAAAGATCAAACGTATTCATGACCAAATAAATGAGGATAATAACGGCTGAAATCGGCAATATTGAATACACCGTCGACATCGGTAATTGCAGTGCTGGAGAGAGTTGTTGTGTGGTTCTTCCCATTAGGGCGATGCCACCTTGAAGCATTGCTAGAAATACAAATGCGCCAGAAATGATATTGATGAGTACATGTAATGCGATATGTGCTTTACCCTTAAGATAACCATCCAATAACGTTATTGCTAAGTGTCCTTTGATACCGAATAAGTAGCTTGCTCCTAATAAGCCAAGCCATACCATCGCATAACGAGCAAGTTCATCAGTCCAGTTACTTGGATCATTCAAAACATAACGACTAAAGACCTGCCAAGTGACAGTAACGACAAGTAACATTAGTGCAAAAGAAGAGACAAAAAGAATCAGCCTATCAAGTAGGTTTCTGAAAGTTGCTAACATGGTGTGATACCTCAAAAAATTTTGCCTTAGCAAAGCCAAGGCAAAATTATATTTTCACTAAGACTGATTAAAGAGCTTCAATTTTTTCAATGAATGGAGCTAGTTTTGGATCTTTTTTCGCCTCATCAATCATAGGTTTAACAGCTGCACGGAAAGGGGCTTTATCAACTTCAACAAACGTGACACCTTCTTTCATTCCTTTCTCTTTGTTCATGTCATCTGTTGCATCCCAGATTTTGATCTGCTCTTCAAGAGACTCAGCAGCAGCTTCTTTTAAGATCTTTTGCTCTTCTGCCGTTAATGAACCCCATTTGTATTCTGAAATGATGATCACGTCAGGCGTCATCATGTGCTGGTCCATAGAGTAAAATTTGGCAACTTCACTGTGTTTCATTTCAACTAAGCTAGAAATATTATTCTCAGCGCCATCAATTACACCTTGTTGCAGAGCCGTGTATACCTCATTGAAAGGTACAGGCGTTGCTTTACCACCAAGTAGGTTAACCATTTCCATCATGGTTGGAGAGCCAGGAACTCGAACTTTCATGCCAGCTAGATCAGCTGGTGAGTTGATGGCTTTCTTAGCGTAGAAGCTACGTGTGCCTGAATCATAGAATGTAAGACCGATGAAGCCTTTACCTTCACTTGAAAGCAACATCTCTTGGGCAGCTTCACTTCGCATGAAGGTTCTCATATGTGGAACGTCACGGAATAAGAAAGGCAGTGCATTAACCTTAAACGTTGGTTCAAAAGATTCGGCTAACCCACCATTGATTTTGGCCATATCAATCGCGCCAGTAACAACTTGCTCCGCTTGGTCACGTTCAGAGCCTAATTGACCGTTTGGAAAGATCTTAATCGTAAGTTCACCATTCGATTTTTCTTTAACTTTATCAGCCATGATCACCATGCCTTGGTGAGCTGCGCTTTCTAATGACATTGCATGCCCTAACGTCAAAGTTTTTGCTTGAGCGCCAAATGCCATAAGAATTGAAGCCGCTGCAATCGTCAGTAGGTGTTTTTTCATGTTCTTCTCCAGAATCCATTTTGTAAGAGGTACAGTTTTTATATGCAACGCTATAGCTAAGTTTGAAATCTAACGTTCAATTGCACATCGCTCATAGCAGTAACGTTTCATTACAATATTCTTACCTTCATATATTTTGTATTACAATACTATGCGTATATTTTGTGAGCTAAGGTTCATCTATTTGCCAGAGAGCTGAATTGATTGTGATACCAATCATATTTGGCACCAATTAGACCATTAAGCAGTCTAACTTCGGATTTTTGGGGAATTCCGAGCGCTTTCAACTGCTTTTAGAACCGTCTATTAGCAAAAATCACGCGCAAATTTGTGTTATTTTAAGATCTTAAAATCAGTAATTAAGCACGGACAAAGAAGGTCTCATCGATTGAAAAAGCGAATCGTGAACGGCGATTTCTGAGGTGGTCGAGGTAAGGTTTTAGGCTGAGCGTATGGAACAAGAGTGGATAAGCAGGGATAAAGACAACGGTGGGAATCTTACTAAGACGAATTATTTGTAACAAAAATCCGAGAGCTTCACAGCCCTCGGATTTTTGTTTTTGGTGTTCTAGTTTTTAGGCGTTAAACGAATTACAAATCAGCGCCATAAATATCAAACGTGAAGTACTTAGCGGCGATCTTGTCGTAAGTACCGTTCGCTCTGATCTCTTCAATCGCGGCATTGAATTGTTTCGCCAGTTTTGAATCCTGCTTTCTTAGTGCTAACGCCGTACCCTCGCCAATGTAGGCTTTGTCGGTTACTGCTTTACCTTTAAATTCAAAGCCCTCACCTTCTTTTTTATCTAAGAAAGCTAATGACAGTTGATCCGAGTTGCCAAAGGTTAGATCTAGACGACCATTTTGCAGATCCAGATAAACTTCATCTTGCCCAGTGTAACGCTTAATGTTGGCAACATTGCCAAACTTGTCGGTTACGTAGCGATCGTGAATCGTACCTTGCTGAACACCTATGGTTTTGCCCGCTAAGCCTGCCTGATCGACGCTGAACTCAGCGCTTTTAGCAGCAACAAATACGGCTGGTGTTTGGTAGTACTTATCAGTAAACAAGATCTTACGCTTACGCTCTTCGGTGATACGCATTGACGCCATGATCACATCTGACTTTCTTGCCAACAAACTTGGAATTAGCGAGTCCCAGCTTTGTGAAACCCAAGTACAATCGAGTTTAGCTTGCTCACACAAAGCATCAGCTATCTCAATATCAAACCCGACAGGCACACCGTCGCTGTTTTTATAGTTGAATGGCGGATACGTAAAGTCCGACGCCAAACGGATTTCTTTCGCCTGTACCGTTGTACCAAGTAAAACGACCGCACAAGCGAGTCCTAGTATTATCTTTTTCATCATTGCCATCCTAGATATGATCTTTATCGAGTTGAGATTGAGTTTCTTTATGTTGAGCTTGTTGAATGTGTTTGCCTTGTTGACTCTGTTCTAATTCGGTTTGGTAACGTGTTAGTGACGTTATCACTTCTAGCATGCTCTCTTGGCTACCAATACTGATTCGAACACAGTTACGCAAAGCCGGTTCATGGTTTTGGTTCCTTGTCACAATGCCGTCCTTCGCCAAGACACTGAACACTTGATGCCCAGCTTTTTGACGCAGCAAAATGAAGTTTGTCGATGAAGGGTAAACAGACTCGATGAAATCAAACTGCGTTAACTCACAAGCAAACCAGTTACGCAGCTCAACCAGATTCTGCGTCGCATCTTGCATCACTGAGACTCGTTCATCAGACAACGCGTCTAATACAATTTGAGATGAGCAATCTGGCATTGGATACGGTGGAATTAATTTAGCGACATACTGCATCACATTTTGACTCGCTAAGATAAAGCCACATCGAACCGCAGCCAGTCCAAACGCCTTAGACAAGGTGCGAATCACTACCAAATGCGGATAACGCTCAATAAGGCTCACCGCTGACGTTTGTGGTTCAAACTCGATATACGCTTCATCGACGACCACTAGAGATTTTCCAATCGTGCCTTCCAGTACCTGAATCAAATCCGATTTGGGAATCACATTGCCCGTTGGGTTATTTGGTGAGCAAAGAAACACGATATTCGCCAGCTCTGCTTTATTCACAATATCAGCGACGTTCAGGCTGAAATCTTCCTGCAATCGAGAGTCCAAGGTATTGATCGCCAATGCATCAGCGCAAAACTCATACATCGCATACGTTGGAGAGCAGATAAGTATGTTGTCGCACGCCGGTTTACAGAATGTTCTGATCAGCAAATCAATCGCTTCATCTGCACCACGAACAGCCACAGTCGCGGCATCGGTACTACAGTAATCTTGATAAGCCTTAGCAATATCTTGTGGTAAGAAGTCTGGGTATCGGTTGTGACTTGCTTCTCCTTGAAACAGCGAGCTTTCCAATTCATTGGCGTTTAGCCAGACACGTCCATCACCACCAATTCTTCTTGCCGATTGATAAGGTATTAATTTTTTTACAGCCTGAGGCACTAAGCTATCAATAAAAGATGTCAAGAAGCTATCCCTTTCACAAAATCACAATGTCTTCATCATTGCCTTCATATTCAAAAAATGTGACTTATACACATATTGAATCACAAATGATGATTAAGTATTTACATTCAAACAGAACACTATTGATAAATGAATCGAAATAATCACATAATAGCCATGATAAAAAGTCATAGGTAAAGATATGAATCGCACACTTCCTTCAACCAAAACCTTGCTCGCGTTTTTGTCTACGGCAAGGCACCTCAACTTTACACGCGCGGCACATGAGCTCAATGTTACGCAAGGTGCAGTGAGTCGTCAGGTATTGTCGTTTGAAGAAAGCCTTGGCTGTGATCTCTTCTATCGCCATGCTCGCGGATTGTCTTTAACGCCGAAAGGAGAAGAACTGGTTCCCCTGATACAAGGAACGATTCATCAGCTGCAATCGGCTCTAAATCAAGTGGCTAGCTCTCCGTCTAAGATCAAACTCAACGCACCGAGCTGTATTACCTCTTGGCTACTACCTAAGTTGATGTCTTTTCAGCAAGCCTATCCTGAAATTGATGTCGAACTGACGTCGACCATCAAGCACGTCTTCGAACCAAGCTTTGATCCGTTTGACGCCGTAATTATCTATGGTAAGAAGCCAAACCAACAATCGATTATCAGCCAATTATTGTTTAACGAGCAGCTAGCGCCCGTTTGCCAAGCACAAAGCATTACACAGAGCCATCTTGTCGACGACGCATCGACCATCATCAAGCCACACAAGCTTGCCCAATACACTTGGCTACACGCCAACAATGAGCAAAGTGATTGGCGACTTTGGTTAGAGCACATAGGCAGCCACGACCTTTCAAGCAAGAACAACCAACAATTCGCGACACTCGATCAAGCTATGAACGCCGCCATTCAAGGGTTTGGCATTGCCATAGGCGACATCACACTGGCCAAGCAAGATATTGATTTAGGTAGATTGGTAAAAGTGAGTGAAGGCAGTGTTTTCTCTGGAAATGGTTACTTCTTGCTGCAACCCAAGAATCGACAAAATACATCCTTATCTACGCTTGTTGATTGGCTCGTCGATTAGCGGCAATCATTGTTGGTAGGCCTCTTTATAAGCGGCAGGAGAGCGTCATAATGAGAATTTTTCCGTTCTCAAAATGAAACTATTTGATGTCTGTTTCGTATTGATTGTCAGAGAATAGAACGTACCTTCCTTTAACTATTTGAAAAGAAGTTCAATTCTATTTAGCCGGGAATTTATTCTGTTCCGTTGGAGAAAATGGCATTCGAGTTGCTTTGTCATAGATAACCCAACCAATATACAGCAGGTTGCACCAGTTTCACTGCAGCTTGTCACGGAGGATAGGCTATGACCTTACAAAGACATACGTATTACGGCTTGATTCACCATGGAATTAAAACCCTATTAATGGACAGAATTGGCCACTTCACAGAGCGTGAATATCACGAGTATCTCGACTTAACGACCGGTAAATCGACATGTTTTGCCATGAGTGAGCAAGAGCTCGAAAACACCTTAGACAGCTTAAAGAGCGAAGGTTACCTTGAAGATATCAAAAAGCTGATACCTCGCTATCAAACCTCGTCAATGCGATAACCTGCTTCAACTCTTTAAACACGATGAGTGGTTAGATTGAATTAATTGGCACCCAATTGTCTCGAGCTATTTAGCATCGAGACAGTTTTCGTTAGACTGTCAGCAACTCAACTAACTGGATAGTCAGTGTCTCATGAAACAAATTCTTGATTTCATTCCTCTCATTATTTTCTTTGCGCTTTATAAGATGTACGACATCTATACCGCGACCGGCGCTTTGATCGTTGCCTCTGCAGTTCAAATTATTTTGACTTATTTCATCTACAAGAAAGTCGAAAAAATGCAGGTCATCACCTTTCTAATGGTTGCCGTATTTGGTGGCATGACCATCTTCTTGCACGACGACAACTTCATTAAATGGAAAGTCACCATCGTTTACGCACTGTTTGCGATTGGCCTGACGGTCAGTCACATCATGGGCAAATCAGCGATTAAAGGTATGTTAGGCAAAGAGATCACACTGCCTGATTCGGTATGGGGCAAGATCAACTGGGCATGGACGCTGTTCTTTACCCTATGTGCCGTTCTCAACGTTTACGTTGCTTTCAGCCTACCGTTGGATGTTTGGGTCAACTTCAAAGTGTTTGGTCTACTCATCGCGACCTTGCTCTTCACCTTGCTCACTGGTGTTTATATCTATAAGCATCTACCAAAAGACCAGCAGAAAGAGTTAACGGATAAAAATACCGACGAGAAATAGCCCTTAGGGATGAGTCCTCATACCCTATTTGATACAATTATTATCAATATGCGATTGGCCAATGATACTCGTGATCATTGGCCGCTGATTATTTGTGTTCGGTGAAGACGTTAAAAATTAGACCACCACGAGCCTCGTAAACACATCTATTTTTATATAAAACAATCAATACCATTAAGAGTACGACAATGACTATTCAATCAACTTTGAACCCGATTGGTTCTTTACTTCTTCGCACATTAGCGATGCCTTCTGATACAAATGCAGCAGGCCAGATTTTCGGTGGTTGGATAATGTCACAGCTTGACCTTGCTGGCGGCATACTGGCAAAAGAGATATCTAACGGCAAGATAGTCACGGTTTCAGTATCGAGTATCGAGTTCAAACAGCCGGTTTCAGTGGGTGATGTTGTGTGTGTTTATGGTGACTGCACTAAGATTGGTCGCAGCTCGATGAATATCGACCTAGAAGTCTGGGTTAAGCCTGTACTTGATCACGGTATCGGCGACCGATATAAGGTTTGTGGAGCAACGTTCAACTACGTTGCTGTCGATGAGGGTGGTAAGCCTCGCCCGATCAATAAATAGTACTTTTCACCAAGCTGCTAATGTAGACGGTCTTTAGTTTCAACGAATGAAATCGCTAAAGACCATACTTCTCTCTCGCACCATTTCACAATTTCTTATCATTAGCTCTTCCAATACCAATTAGTTCGCGTAAATTAGCAAGATAGCGAATTTAAACGCCCCCAATTCAGTGAAGTAAAATAAGGATATACCAATATGTGGTACGTGATTTTTTCTCAAGACGTCGAAAATTCATTAGAAAAACGCCTAAGTGTTCGCCCACAACATCTAGAACGCCTACAAACACTTCACGATGAAGGCCGACTGTTAACAGCAGGTCCAATGCCAGCGATTGATTCAGATAACCCTGGCGAAGCAGGCTTTACAGGTTCAACTGTGATTGCTGAATTTAACTCTTTGGAAGATGCACAAGCATGGGCAGACGCTGACCCGTACATTGATGCTGGCGTTTACCAAAATGTGATTGTAAAACCATTCAAGAAAGTATTTTAACGTGAAAAAATGGATTATTGGCTCACTGGCTTTAGCTCTGCTTGCAGGCTGTGCTTCAAGTGAGCAAGACGAACAAAGACAGCTAGAGATGATGGCGCAGCACCGAGCTGGCGTTTTATCTGCAGGCCTGCCGATTGAGTATGGTCCACTGTCGGTCATGCGCGTGCTAGCAAAAAACACGGTTATCGAAATCATGATGATCTACAACCAAGATGCAAAAGGTGCTAAGCCTTTAAACCAAGTTGTAGACATGAGTGTGAATAGCTACTGCACCAACTCTGAAGTGAGAGCAAACCTTGATATGGGCTTGGCTTACAACATCAAGATTCGCAACACTCGCGGACAACTGATGGTTGAGAAGTTGATCAGCAAAGAGACGTGTCAGAGCAGCAGCTAGATTCTAGCTCGAGATTCGAACAAGTATAAAACCAGAAGGCCTCGCAAATGCGAGGCCTTTGTTTTATGAAGCAATCAAAATCCTAAGCTGAATTATGCCTCGGTTGATTCCCACTCTTTACGCAGTGCTTTAGTTGCCGAAACTAAGTTAGTCAGCGCCGCTTCCGTCTCTGCCCAGTTCCGTGTCTTCAGCCCACAATCAGGGTTTGCCCACAAACGTTCCGCTGGAATTTTCTCTGCCGCTTTCTTAAGTAAATCAACAATCCACTCTTCTGACGGGATGTTTGGTGAGTGAATGTCATAAACGCCAGGTCCAATCGCATTCGGGTAGTTGAACCCTTCAAATGCTTTCAGCAGTTCCATGTTCGAGCGAGAAGTCTCAATGGTAATCACATCGGCATCTAGCGCGGCTACTGAATCAATGATCTCGTTGAACTCGCTGTAACACATGTGGGTATGAATCTGAGTTTCTGGTTTAGCACTTGCCGCTGAGATCTTAAAGGCATCGACCGCCCACTCTAGGTATTCTGCGTGGTCGCGCTTTTTCAATGGCAGACCTTCACGAATCGCTGGTTCATCGATTTGGATAATGTTGATGCCCGCGTCTTGCAAATCAGACACTTCATCTCGCAGCGCAAATGCCAATTGATTAGTGATCTCTTTGCGTGAAATGTCTTCACGTGGGAATGTCCAACATAAGATAGTGACTGGGCCTGTCAGCATCCCTTTCATCTGCTTCGAGGTCAGAGATTGGGCATAGGTCGACCATTCTACGGTCATCGGCTTCTCACGCTCTATATCCGCGACCACAATCGCCGGCTTCACGCAGCGTGAGCCATAGCTTTGTACCCAACCAAACTTAGTGGTTTGAAAGCCTGCTAGATTTTCAGCAAAGTACTCCACCATATCATTACGTTCAGCTTCACCATGAACCAGTACATCCAAATCAAGTGCTTCTTGTCGTTTCACCGCATCCGCAATATGACCTTTCAACGCGGTGTTGTATTCCGCTTCACTCAGTTTGCCAGTGCGGTAAGCACTACGCTGAACACGGATCTCTCCGGTTTGTGGAAATGAACCAATTGTTGTGGTTGGCAATAATGGTAAACCTAACACCTCAGACTGATGTGAAGCGCGTTCGGCATAAGGAGCACTTCGCTCGGTTAGGGTTTTGGTAATGGTGTTAATACGAGCTTGAACCTGCGGCTTATTCACATTAGTCGCGCTCTTGCGTGCAACAATCGGCTGGCTGTAGGTTTCACACGCCAAGATAGCATTGTGGTTACCGTCTAGTGCCGCACCCAATATACTCACCTCGGTCACTTTCTGTTTCGCGAAAGCAAACCAACTCTTCACTTCATCGCTGAGTGAATCTTCTAACTCAAGGTCGACTGGACTATGCAAAAGTGAACATGAACTTGCTACCCAAAGTTTGTCTCCTAGCTTCTCTTTCACTGGTTGTAGTAACTCTAGTTGAGCGGCTAAGTCTGCTCGCCAAACATTGCGTCCGTTGATTGCTCCTGCAGAAAGCACCCAATCTTCAGGTAGCTTGTTCACCACTTGATCGAGTTGCTGGGGTGCGGCAGCCAAATCGATGTGTAAGCCGTTGACGGGCAGTTCCATGATTTTATCTAACGTGTCAGTCACAGAATCAAAGTACGTGGTAAGGAGTAGCTTCACATCACCTTGAATCACTTGATACGCCAACTTGAATGAATCTGCCCATTGACTCTCAAGCTCAAGAGAAAGAATTGGTTCATCGATTTGAACCCACTCAACCCCCAACTTAGCGAGTTTTGCCAAAATTGCTTGGTAAGCGGTAAGAAGGCGCGGAAGAAGAGATAAACGATCAAAACCCTCCTCCACTTCTTTACCAAGATATAAATAAGATAACGGGCCTAACAAAACTGGCTTCACCTTATGCCCGGATTTTATCGCTTCACTCACTTCGTCAAACAGTTGTGGCCAACTCACTTCAAAGGTGTCGTCTTTACTGAACTCAGGAACAATGTAGTGATAGTTAGTGTTGAACCACTTCGTCATATCTGATGCTGCTGCACCATCTTTAGCGCTTTCAGAGCCGTGCTTAGCGCCACAACAAGTTGGCTGCCTTTGAGATTGTATTTGAGTTTGAGATTGACCGCGACCAACGCGGAACAAGGTATCTAAATCTGGGAAGGCTTTTTCACCTTCTGATCCACCAGCGTGACGCTCAGGTACATGACCTAGAAGTAACGTCGTTGTTAGAACATGGTCGTACCATGCGAAGTCACCCGCAGTTGCAAAGCTTAGATTCGCCTTAGCTTGTACATTCCAGTTACGATTTCTTAGTTCGCTACCGAGTTGCTTTAAATCTGATTGGTTAATCTCACCGCGCCAGTATTTTTCTAAAGTGAATTTGAGTTCGCGTTTTTCGCCGATACGTGGGTAGCCTAAAATATGCGTTGTCGTAGTCATGAACCTGTTCCTTATTCAATAATTTTTAGTGTTCGATCAAACTGCCTAGCTTATGGTTTAAGTTCTTTACAAGGCGTCTAGATGGCTAAACTATCTCCCTAATCTGAACGATGAACAACGTCCAAATATTCATCTTGTTTATTAAAAATATTCATCTTGAATAATCTAAAGCTGAAAAATTAAATCCATCTGGACATCTAGACGTTTACAAATGAAAGAAAACCCCGTAGGGTGATTATTAAGAAATATTAAATTGGCTTAGGGAATATGAGGAAAACTCATGATAGAGCTTAAACACCTTCGAACATTGACTACCTTAAGAGACAGCGGCTCGCTAACAGCGACGGCAACTTCTCTTCACTTGACTCAGTCGGCGCTTTCTCACCAACTGAAAGACCTTGAGGCGCGTATCGGTGGTCAGCTTTTCCTACGTAAAACTAGACCAGTTAAGTTCACCTCTGAAGGTGAGATTTTGCTTAGGCTTGCCGATGAGATACAGCCAAGAATAGCTAAAGCGGAGAACGAACTCGCGAGCCTGAAAGAGGATGTGAATGGTCGTTTGCACATGGCGATTGAATGTCACTCATGCTTCCAATGGTTAATGCCTGCTTTGAAGGAATATCAAGTGGCTTGGCCAAGCGTAACGCTAGATTTCTCGTCAGGCTTTGGGTTTGAGCCGCTACCCGCGCTAATGGCAGGCGAGCTAGATTTGGTGATCACCTCTGATATACAGCCTCGCTCTGAGGTTCATTACGAGCCGCTTTTCGATTTTGAGATGCGTCTTATCACCGCGATCAACTCGCCTTTGGCCGATAAAGCGAGCATTGATCCGCAAGATCTTAGCGATCTCACCATGCTCTCCTATCCTGTTCAAAAACAACGTTTAGACGTCGTGAAACACTTTTTGCAACCAGCAGGTGTAGAACCTAAGAAGTGGAAACAAGCAGACAACACCTTAATGTTGGTGCAAATGGTATCGGCAGGATTAGGTGTCGCGGCATTACCAAATTGGGCGATCAGTGAGTTCTCAAGACAAGGTTTGATAGCCAGCAAACCGTTAGGTAAAGGGCTTTCAAGAAGACTGTTTGCCGCAGTAAGAAACTCAGAAAAAGACAAACGTTACCTACAGGCTTTCTTTAGCACAGCAAGACAGCAGAGTAAGAGTCACTTAGATGGTATTGAGGTCGTTTAAGAGGTTCATTATTGAGCTAGCTTAAGCCTGTATTAAATCGGAAAGGCAAACGCCAGAAACAAAAAAAGTCACAGATAATCTGTGACTTTTTAGTTTCAGTATCGATGATTTTCGATATCTGTTGATTCGCGAAAATAGACTATCTTGGATAAGACTTAAACTGGTTAGTCAATGGGTCGTATTGATAGCCAAGCATATCGAGCTTGCCCACGACACTTTCTATATCCATTTCATACATACTGATCAGCTCTTCAAAGCTATCGCACTCTAGGCGAAGTTTCTCATTCACGATTCCCAGCAAGATAATGCTATCGAAACCTTTGACGTTGCTTAAATCCATCTCGTACTCCTTACGAACACACCGACTAAAATTAAGTTTAGAACGCTTACCAAGGCCATGCTAAAAAACCGATCACACTTCTTAAAGAGAATGCGTGATTAATGAGCGCACGTAATTAATGAAAGTCCGCGATTAAAGTGCCCACACTGGCGTTAAACCCACAGCCGCAGCCAATAACATCAGTAACGAAACCGTCAGTTGAAGTTTTTCCGGGGTTTTAACGAACAGTAGATGCCAACACCACACCACGATAGCTGAGATTAGCAAAGCAAAGCTGAACAGTAGCGTTGAAATCACTGGTTCTAGTTGAGCTTCAGACAAAGAATAGACACTCACGACTGTTGCCAAAACCACCAACATGCCCGTCAAAACACCAACAACAGGCAGAACACGGTGAAATGCCTGTAAGCGTGTTCTTGCAATCGTCAGCAGTAAATGGCCAAACGCTGAGCCTAACAGTGCCACTAGCAATACAGTAGTGATGATACCAACGGTAGTTGCTTGTTCCGTCGCTTGGATAGCAACGTAAGACAATGCCAAACCACAAGCTAAGTACATCACCCAAATAGGGCCAGAATCGCGTGTCTTCTTAGTTTGAACTTGAGAATAGAAATAAAAGATCGCAAACACGACCAGAAAGGCTTCAATTTTTACTGAGGCAACGGCAAGCCACAGCACGCCAATCGCAGGTAACATCTTGTGGATACGACCACGCTGCCCCGGACAAATATCCCCTTTCACCAAGATGAGGGTTAAGATCAGTTGGGCTCCTAAAAGCATCGGAGCAAATTGTACTAATAACGTTTCGACCATTGTGGATCTACTTCTTCAGACTTATTTTCGCGAATAATATCAAAAACTGCTGCGAACACTAATCAAAATCACAAATTAGCGACGTTATTCAAGGCTTCAACTATGCTGTTGTATGGTTCTTTTGTCGCCATTTACCGTAAAAAGACGAAAGACACCAGAACTAACAGGGGCATGTTCTACTGGCTAGTCTAGGCTCATGCCGCTATAATTCCCGCCTCAAAAATCAGAGGTTGAAATATGTACAGCGATATCACTCCTATTCACGAACACAAAAAATACTGGGCCGAGTGCTACGGAACTGCACCCTTTTTGCCTACCAGTAGAAAGGAGATGGATGCTCTTGGATGGGATAGCTGTGACATTATTATTGTAACTGGTGACGCTTATGTCGATCACCCGAGCTTTGGTATGGCTATCATCGGCCGTCTGCTTGAAGCTCAAGGTTTCCGCGTGGGCATTATTGCTCAACCAAAGTGGGACAATAAAGATGCCTTCATGAAGCTAGGTAAACCTAACCTATTCTTCGGCATCACAGCGGGTAACATGGACTCCATGATCAACCGCTACACCTCTGATCGCAAATTACGTCACGATGATGCTTATACTCCGAACAATGAAGGTGGCAAGCGTCCTGATCGTGCAACTCTGGTTTATTCTCAACGTTGTCGTGAAGCTTACAAAAGCACGCCAATCGTGCTTGGTGGTATTGAAGCGAGCTTACGTCGTGTAGCTCACTACGACTACTGGTCAGATAAAGTTCGCCGCTCTGTATTGTTTGATGCAAAAGCTGACATTCTTCTTTTTGGTAACGCTGAGCGTGCACTGGTTGAAGTAGCACACCGCATTGCCGATGGTGAAGACATGTCTACGCTGACCAATATCCGCGGTACTGCTATCAATCTTCCTGCGGCCCCTGAAGGCTTCAAGATCATTGACTCTTCTCGTATCGAAAAGCCGAACAAAGCGTATGTTCCGGTTAACCCGTACGAAGTTGAAACTCAGTGTGATACCAAGAAAGACGAAAAAGAAGAAGTAAAAGCGCAACCTATTACTATTCGCCCTTCTCGTCACGATGCAAAAACTACAGCGGTTCGTATCCCAGGTTACGAAAAGCTAAACAATGACCGTATTCTTTACGCTCACGCTAGTCGTATTCTGCACCTTGAGACAAACCCGTACTCAGGTCGTGCTCTGATTCAACGTCACGGTGATCGCGAGCTTTGGATTAACCAAGCGCCTATTCCATTGACCACAGAAGAGATGGACTACGTGTTTGGCCTTGCGTACAAGCGTGTTCCGCACCCGATGTACGGCAAAGCGAAAATCCCAGCATACGACATGATCAAAACCTCAGTTAACATCATGCGTGGTTGTTTTGGTGGTTGTTCTTTCTGTTCAATCACAGAGCACGAAGGTCGCATCATTCAGAACCGTTCGAAAGAATCTATCTTGGATGAGATCGAAGACATTAAAGATAAAGTACCGGGCTTCACAGGTACTATTTCTGACTTGGGCGGCCCAACGGCGAACATGTACCGTTTAGGTTGTTCAGATCCAAAAGCTGAAATTAACTGTCGTCGTCCATCATGTGTGTTCCCGAAAATCTGTGAAAAGCTAAACACAGACCATCAACACACTATCGACCTGTACCGCTCTGCGAGAAAAGTACCGGGTGTTAAGAAGATCATGATCGCTTCTGGTGTACGTTACGACTTAGCGATTGAATCTCCAGAATACGTTCGTGAGCTTGTGACTCACCACGTTGGTGGTTACTTGAAGATTGCTCCAGAGCATACTGAAAAAGGCCCACTGGATCTGATGATGAAGCCGGGCATGGGCACTTACGATCGTTTCAAAGAGATGTTCGAGAAGTACAGCGCTGAAGCCGGTAAGAAACAGTACTTAATTCCTTACTTTATCTCTGCTCACCCGGGCACAGAAGATGAAGACATGCTTAACCTAGCAATGTGGCTGAAAAAGCACAACTACGAGTGTGACCAAGTACAGAACTTCTACCCATCGCCAATGTGTAATGCAACGTCGATGTACTACTCAGAGACTAACCCTCTGAAACGCGTGAAATATAAGAAGCGTGAAGATGTTCCTGTGCCGAAAGGTGATCGTCAACGTCGTCTGCATAAAGCACTGCTTCGTTACCACGATCCTGAAAACTGGAAAATCATCCGTGAAGCACTGATCAGCATGGGTAAACAGCACCTAATTGGTGACAAAGCAAACTGCCTAGTACCAGCAGAAGACTTTGATGCACAAACACCGGCACAACGTCGTAAGTCTGGTCGTCACGGTTCACAACGCTTTGCGACTAAGCACAGTAAATCTCAGCCAGGTCTTGGTGGCGAAAGCCCACGTAACCACTCTGGTAAGAAACCGGGTGGCAAGAAGCCGAATGGTAACGGCAACGGTAGCCAAGGTAATGCTAACCAAGGTGGCGGTAATGGCAATGCTCGTAAACCAGCGACTGGCTTCATTAAGAAAGGTCCTGGTGGTCAGAAATCACAAGGTAATGGCGGCGGAAATGGCAAACCAAACCGTAACAAAGCGGGCAATGGTCAAGGTGGCAAACCTGCAAGTAACGGCAAGAACCGCCAGCGCGCAGCACAACGCTAATATCGCGAACCGATTGACTTCGCTATCGTAAAAACACAAAGCGCAGCTATTTAGCTGCGCTTTTTTGTGTCTGTTACAAGATAGCCTAACGAGCAAACACCCAATACTGACTAAGCAAATAGTTACTGACCATGCCCACCAAGATGCCAACCGCCATTGCGATAAACACTGCCCCAGTAAATGCAGGCAGCAATTCAGTCATCAACTTAAAGCACAGCAAATTAGGTATCGCCGATATTGATGCAGAGAACATGAACTTTTGCCATTGAATCAGCTTTTCGGACCAATTCCCCTGCCCTTTGAATTCAAAGGTCAACACTCGATTTCCAAACCAGGTTGTCGTTGCTGCAACGATGAAAGAGCCAATTCGAGCACTCATTAACGGCAGCCCAATAACGTAATGCAGCAACGCAAACACGGCACAATCGACAACAAAGCCACCCGACCCCACCATAGCGAATTTAATCATCTTATGATGAGGTTGTAGTTTTTGGTTTAGCACGTCGAACTTGTGGCTAAACAGTCTCGATGACGAGTTAAAATTGAACATCGCCATCACTTCGAATATGGCTCAACGATAGATTTGGTTTGATGTTTTGGCTATGACAACTAAATAGAGCGCGCTTGATCTTCACCGTCGGCTCTAAAATACAGGTCAACGCATTGTCTTTAATCTTGGTTTCCACTTCCGCTCTTTTACCAATCAGATAGAACTTGTCGATACCATCTAACTGCTTAACATCAAGTAGCTTTTTCGCTTGTCCATGACTGTAAAATTGCCCAGAGAACGGTCGTTTACCGATGTAAAAGCTCGGCGCTTCATCCGTGATCTGCTCGAAGATAATACGGTCACTTTTCTCGTTCGCTTTGCCTAGGTTGAGGTAGACCATCGCAATCATTAACAGCACAGGTAGCACCAAAGCCACACTCGAGAACCACTTCTTATCTTTTTCTACCACAAGCGTTGCCACCAGCAAGCCAAGGGCTGGAATACCCGGTAGGACGTAAGCTGGAAGAATATTACCCGCCATAGTGAAAAGAATTAGAGGAGAGACCAACCAACACACAAGGAATGAAAACAACCCACTATGTTCAGCGTTAACTTCTGCGATTTTCTTACGACGGGCGAAAGTCAAAATAGGCAACACAATCGACCACGGCGCAGCTGCTTGAATCCAGAAAACCCAAATCATGCCTCTTGTTTCATCATGGGCTGAACCATAAAGATCCCCTTCCCAACCACTCACAACAAAACGCTTAAAGTGTTCGCCAACAATAAAGTAGTCGATGAAGCCCGGCGTTGCCATTTCAGCCATGATGTACCAAGGTAGAGCAATCGCTAACATCACACCTAAACCAGACAACAATGGGAAACGTTGCCAAAGCGCTTTGAAAGCACCAAAGAAGCCGTGTTGTAATACCAACCAAGGGAAAACTGCGATACCCATGATGACAATCGCTACCGGCCCTTTTGCCAGCAAGCCTAATGCTAAACCAATGAAACCAACATAACCCCAAGACCGATTAGTCTTCGCACTCCCTTCTCCCTTCGAACCCTCTCCTCCTAACCAACATAGGTAGAAACCTAACATGGCTATGGTCATCGCTAACGTTAATGCCATGTCAGTCATAACAGCACCCGCCGCGATAGAGAAAATCCCACATGTCGCCAATACCACGGCCGCCACCAAGGCACTTTGTCCGGTGCGCTTAGCCATGTACGCAACCAACAAAATCGTCGCAAAACCTGCTAACCAGTGTGGCGCACGCACAGCAAACTCACTCAAACCAAACAGCTCAATGCCAATCGCGCTCATCCAGGTAAACATCGGAGGCTTACCCCAGAAAGGGATGCCGTAATCAAATTGAGGGGTTAACCAATTGCCGGTTTCTACCATCAAGCGAGCCATCTCACCGTAGCGCGCTTCCGTAGTGTCCATTAAAGGGTATGTCGCCAGAGATAAGAGCCTTAGAACCAATGCAAAAGCCAACAAATACCATAGGTGCGTTCGGTTCAGGCTCATGCTGACTCCTCTAATTTAAAATGCGTTTTTAATGCAGGGGTATCGACCACCGATTGGATCAGATACAAAGGACGGTTCTTGGTTTCGATGAAAATACGACCTATGTATTCCCCCATTAAACCAATACTCAGAAGTTGAATGCCGCCAAGGGCAAGTTGAACCACCATCATTGACGGGTAGCCCGTAATAGGCTCACCAAACATCATGTTTTTGAGCACGATGAAGACGCCATACACGAAAGCAGTAAGCGCCACTAATCCACCAACGGCCGTCGCAATACGCAGTGGGCGGATAGAAAATGATGTGATGCCATCCATCGCCAATCCGATGAGTTTCAGGTAGTTCCACTTGGTCTCGCCACAGAAGCGAGCGTCGCGCTTAAACTGAATCGTTGCTTGTCTAAAACCTGGCCATGAAAAGATGCCTTTCATGTAACGGTTACGTTCAGGCAGTTGGTTGATATGGTCGACAACCTCTCGGCTTAACAGTCGGAAATCACCGACATTTTCTGGAACATCGATCTTCGCTGCCACGTTCATGACTTTGTAAAAGCTTGCTGCTGAAAACTTCTTAAACCACGTTTCACCATCACGTTGGCTACGCTGCATATTGACGACGTCATAACCTTCGCGCCATTTGCCAACCATTTGAGGAATCAGCTCGGGTGGGTCTTGTAGATCGGCATCGAGCAAGATCACAGCTTGTCCTCGGCAGTGTTCGAGGCCAGCACTCATCGCTGATTCTTTACCAAAGTTACGGCTTAAACCGATCACAGAAATTGAGCTATTGATTGAAGTGAATGAACTCACCAAATCCAAGCTGTTGTCTTTGCTGCCATCATCGACATAAACAATTTCACTGGTGATGGGTAAGCTATCCAGTACCTTGGTTAAGCGAGAATGAAACTCTTCTAACACCTCTTGTTCATCGTAAAACGGCACAATGATCGATAGTGAAACGGCGGGATTGATCCGTGATGTGGAGACTTTAGGTCGGCTAATATGAAGTTCAGACATAATACGTTCTTCTATTTTTTAATCTGAAGCCAATCTACTCTCCCATAAGTGAAAGTTATGTTATTGACATATTTTTCACGCTCACTCAGGATAATGTTACTGTCTATTTCTGTATGAGAATCAAAATGAAACGAGTTCTATTAGTCGAAGATAACCGTGAAATTGCAGGTGTCTTGTTTGATTATTTTGAGTGTATAGGCATGGAACTCGATTATGCGGACAACGGCGAACTCGGCCTGCAACTCGCGTTGGAAAACTCATTTGATATCATCATATTGGATCTGATGTTGCCAAGAATGGACGGCCTCACGGTTTGTAATAAACTGCGAGACCAAGGCAACGCGACACCTATTTTGATGTTGACTGCGTTAGATAGCCGCGATGATATGTTAAAAGGGTTTGAGCATGGTGCCGATGACTATCTAACCAAACCTTTTGATTTGGATATTTTGGAAGCCAGAATGAAAGCGCTTGTTCGTCGTTACCGAGGAAAAGTGGCTTCTTCTAAATTGCAGTTTGATGAACTCACCATCGACCAAAAAACGCGTAAAGCGTACCGTCAAGATAAGTTACTCGCACTCAACCCAACCACTTACACCATCCTTGAGATGTTGTGCCAAAAAGCACCAGAAGTGGTTACTCGCGAAGATATTTCCTACAAACTCTGGGAAGAAGACGAACCCAACAATGATGTGTTGCGCAGTCACATTTATCAGTTACGTAATCAACTCGACAAGCCTTTTGACACTCAGATGTTAATTACGGTGCCTAAAGTTGGCTTCCGATTGGAGCCATCGAATTGATTTCAAATGTTCTTACAAGCACAAAAACCCTAACGGGCCGCTTAGCGGTTTTCTTTGGGTTAATGGCCGTAATTGTGTCGGCATTTGTCTATGTGGTATTTATCACAGCCCTGTACTTGTCGGAAGACCGCGTGGGTGAAAGACGCATCCTAATTGACCGCAACTATGCAGTCGGGTTATTCCAGTCAGGCGAAAGTGGAGAGCTTCGTATTGATGACCTGACTATCGCTTACAACGATCTTTCCTATCTACCGAAAAAGTATTTAAAGTATATTGAAGGCAAAGAAAATTTCATTGGTGAGGTCGGTGAAGATCCAGAATCTCGCATGGTCTATGTAGGCGAGTATACTCATGAAGGTAGAACTCACCCTATTGTTCTGCTTTCTGAAATAGACCGTGTCGAGCTTAGTGTCTTTGAGCTCGTTTATGCCACCACATTTGTATTAGCCCTTCTCTCTATTCTAATATTCAGCTTCGGAGCTCTGCTCTATCGGTTGTCTAAACGGCTAATTGAGCCCTTCAACTCCCTGTCTGAACAGCTTGAATCCAATAAGCTCAATCTAAACGAAGAATTTGGAGTGAATGACGATGCGGCGGTGGAGTTTCGTCAGTTGACGGATCAACTCAATCAATACAGAAGAGAAATCAATTCTCTAGTAAAACGCGAGCAAGCTTTCGCACGCTACTCAAGTCATGAACTAAGAACTCCGTTGACTGTTGCTCGTGGTGCCAACAAACTGTTACTGAGAAGCGAAACAACCGAATTTCAATCTCGTCAGGTTGAACGTATTGATGAAGCCATTGTTCAAATGTCTGAAATGGTCGATGCACTGCTTGGTCTCGTTCGCTATGAAAGAAACAGTGACGATGCACCTCTACGTTTATTCAGCCAGCAAGAGCTAGAGACTATCGTTTCTAAAAATTCGTTGCAGGCTGACGAGAAGGAAGTCGCGATAACCTTACAAGTTCAATCAGAACCCACAATTCAGGCCACCAGCGCGATAATGAATATGTTGGTCGGAAACTTGTTGAGAAATGCCATTGCAGCGACCAATAGTGGCACCGTAACGGTCACTCTGTCCCAAGAGAGTGTTGTGATTGAAGATCAAGGCGAAGGCCTACAAGAACAGTACAATCCAAATGGGCATGGGTTAGGTTTATTGATTGTCGAGGACTTATGTCAACGCTTCCAATGGGGCTTTGAATTGGTCAATCGCAGCTGTGGTGGATGCACCGCCAAGATCACCTTTCAAGCCGATTCAACCTCACCAATTATCGAGCGAACAAACTCGTAACGCAGAGCTCAATATCCAATGAAAACTTGATTTAGTTGGTTTACAGCACTCGCTCGCTACTAGATACTTACTAATCCTATTTGATATAAAAATGCTGGCTCTTTAGTCAGCATTTTATCTAAGTGCGATGAAACTAAATAATAGCCCTGTAACTCAGCATCAATACAATAAGCACACCTTTTTCTTAAAGCGTGACGATCAACTTCACTCCCATTTTTGTGGCAATAAAGCCCGAAAGTTCATGAAACTACTCGAAGACGAGCACCCAAATGTCACCACTTTAATCAGCTACGGTTCTGCTCAAGCTAATTCTCTGTTTTCGCTCGCTGCACTTGCTAAAATTAAAGGCTGGACGCTTGAATTTTATGTCGACCACATTCCTCAATGGCTACAAGAACGCCCGCTAGGTAACTACCGTGGCGCTATCGATCTTGAGGCTAAGGTTATTTCAGTCAAAGAAACAGGCTCTGAGCTTCATCCACAGACGTATATTGAGCAAGTCAGACAGCCTGACTCACAATGCATTGTGTTACCAGAAGGTGGACGCTCTCAGCTTTCTGAATACGGCGTGAAACAACTAGCCATTGAAATACTCAGCTGGACTCGCTTTGAAAACCAATACGATTTTGTTGTGGCCCTACCCGCAGGAACTGGCAGTACTGCGCTGTACCTTCATAAGCATTTAAAAATGCACAACATCCCAGTGTTAACCTGTGCTTGTGTTGGTGGCAGTGACTATTTAACGCAGCAATTCAATGAGCTTGGCGAAACCGATCACCCGCAGATATTACCGCTTAAAGCCAAACACCACTTTGGTAAGTTGTACCAGCAGGACTATCAAACTTGGTTGGCTCTACAAGAACAAACTGATATTGAATTCGACCTGCTCTACGACCCATTAATGTGGCAATGCTTAGAACAATGGCAAGAAGATAACCCAACCAAAACTGTCATCTATATCCATCAAGGTGGTATCTTAGGTAATGAGTCGATGTTGCCGCGCTATCAACGTAAGTACCCAGAACTTCGAAGTAGTCACACCGCTGATAACGCTACTTGGTAGTAATCCGTTCTTTTCTACTCTAATGCCCCGCGTTTCTGCGAACTGAGAATTTCTCAGCGCATCATGAACAGCCATCGCACTCCCTTTCGATGGCTGTTTATCAGTAATAGCCACCTGCTATCCCTGCCAGACATTTCAAGTTAGAGACAGAAATCTGGCGAGAATCATCGCGTTATCTATACTTTCGATTGGAACGTCAATTGTCATCGAAAGGAATTACGCATGCGAAAACTCACTACACTCGGCCTGTTTTCAGTTTTACTGCCCTTCTCTGCGATATCAGGAGAAAACGTCACTTACCAAGTCGATGGGATGGATTACGAAGGTTATTGGAGTGAGGCCAGTGACCAAGCACCTTTAGTACTGCTAATACACGATTGGGATGGCTTAACCGATTACGAAAAGAAACGTTCTGAGATGCTCAACGAACTCGGTTACAACGTGTTCGCCATCGACCTATTTGGTAAAGGCATTCGCCCGACCGAAGTGAAAGATAAAAAGCAACACACAGGCGAACTGTATAAAGACAGAGAAAAAATGCGTACGTTGCTCAACGCTGGTGCCATGGAAGCGAAAAGACTTGGCGGCAACTTAGATAACAACGTAATGATGGGATACTGTTTCGGCGGAGCCGCTGTATTGGAAGCCGCTCGTGCGGGCATTCCTTCGAAGGCTTATGTCACCTTCCATGGCGGTTTATCAACACCAAAAGGTCAAGACTACTCGCAGACAAAGGCTCCGGTTGTCGTGTTCCACGGTACGGCTGATGCCATGATTTCAATGCAAGACTTTGGCAACCTTGCCGCTGAACTTGAAACAACCAAAGTTCCGCATGAAATGATCACCTACAGTGGGGCGCCGCATGCCTTTACCGTGTTCGGCTCTAATAATTACCAAAATGAAGCTGACCAAAAATCGTGGGATAGATTTACCCATGTGCTAGAAACCACGACCAGATAATCTTCTCCCTCAGAACCCACAACCCCATTCGAAAACTTAAGAATGGGGTTGTTTAATTATCACTGCATCATCTCGCTACAAATAGCGGTGGATACTTAAGTCATCAGTTTTAATATCACTAGCTGAGCCACTGACCACGCTTGCCAAGATCTTTCCTGAGCCACATGCCATTGTCCAACCTAATGTCCCATGTCCAGTATTTGTAAATAGGTTCTTGATAGGCGTCTTACCGATAATAGGCGTACCATCCGGCGTCATTGGTCTTAACCCAGTCCAGTATTCAGCCTTAGAAAAGTCACCCGCTTGTGGGAAAAGATCTTTAATCACCATATCAATCGTGGCTTTGCGTTTTTCAGGGATAAGGTAATTAAACCCCGCAAGTTCTGCCGTCCCTGCAATGCGAATACGATCATCAAATCGCGTCATCGCTACCTTGTAAGTTTCATCCATCACAGTCGAGGTTGGTGACTTATCTGCATTCACGATCGGCAGTGTTAGCGAATAGCCTTTCACTGGATAAACCGGGATCGACAAATCGACTTGCTTCAACAGTTCTCGAGAATAGCTTCCTGAAGCGACCACGTAAGCATCCGCTTTGAACTCGCCTTGAGTCGTTGTAATACTCTCAATGGTTTGATTCTGATAATTCAAACTTACCACTTCGGTATTAAACACGAACTGAACGCCGAGTTGCTTGGCTTTTTCGGTCAAGGTTAAACAGAACTGATGACAATCACCGGTTTCATCGTGTGGTAAATACAGGCCGCCCACCAGCTTGTCTTTAACGTCTGCTAAGCCCGACTCCACTGACAGACACTGTTCAACATCAAACAACGAGTGTTCGATTCCACTCTCTGTTAACAGCTTCATATCCTGCTGAATAGCATCGAGTTGCTTCTCGCTTCGAAACACTTGTAGTGTCCCTTTTTGCCTACCTTCGTAAGCCAGTTGTTCACTGGTTCTTAGATGAGTGAGACACTCTCGGCTGTAGTTAGCGACTCGCAACATGCGCGATTTATTCTGTGCGTACTTGGCTTCATTACAGTTGGCGAGCATCTTAGTCGCCCAAGACATTAACTCTGGAGAAAGAGAAGGCTTCACTTTAAGTGGCGCATGTTCTTGGGTAAGCCATTTCATCGCTTTCAAAGGGATGCCCGGTGCCGCCCATGGTGATGAATAACCGTAAGAAATTTGCCCGGCATTCGCAAAACTGGTTTCTTTGCCACTGCTATCTTGACGATCAATAACCGTGACCGAGTGACCTTCTTTTGCCAAGTACCATGCGCTGGTCAATCCAATAACACCACTGCCAATTACAATAACTTCCATTCTCTTCCCCTAATGCCTGACAAAGCCAAATCTGTCGAACACAGCTGTCAGTCTAAAACTCGTTTCGTTAATAATTTGTAACTTATTCCGCATGTGTTGACTTAACAATAGAGGTGGCATTGACAAAACATCAATTCGACTCGAAAACAAATCCAGCAGTTTGGAAGTGTGATATTGGCGGTATTTGAAAGCTTAGGTAGGAGTCGCTAAGTAAACTGATTAAGCCTAGATATTGTAAGCGTCATGACTCAAGAAAGTGGCGTTCTCGAGTAAGAAATCTAACAAGGTTTCCGCTTGTAGCGTTAGTGCACGGCCTTTCAAAGATTGAACCTTAACCGTCGCCTTCGATAGCATCTCCAACTCGGTCGCAACCACTTCTATCTGCCCTGACTTTATCTCATCGATCACAGTGAGCTTAGGCATAAAGGTGACGCCCAACCCTGCTGAAACGAAGTTAGTCAGTGCCGTGACTGAGTTAGTTTGAAGTTTTGGCTGCAAGGTAAGATGGGAAATTTGTTCAGCCTGCTTTACTAGCCTCCCCATACCGGTCGAGTTATCGATCAAGGCGAGAGAAGCGTCTTGAATATCTTGCATTACCACTGGTGCTTCTTTCATCGTAAGGAAGTGCCCCTTCGGAGCAATCAATTCGAGCGGATGGCTGCGTTCAACGTGGGAGTGCAGTTTAGGGTGCGGTGCAGACGCATAGGTTATCGCAAAGTCTATCTGTTGATCTTCCAACATCTTGACTGCATCCAATGCCCCAGCGATCTCAATAGAAAGATTGATATCAGGATAACGAGTCATGAAGGTTTGCATCGGTTTTGACACCAAGTTGGTAATAAATCCTTCACCGATAGCAATGCTGACATTGCCTCCTTTGAGGTTTTTAAGCTTAGTTAGTCGAGCAAGTACAGCGGCCTCTCCACGAACAATGGAACGGTAGTAATTCAGCAGTTCATTACCCGCTTCGGTTAACAGTGATTGGCGGTTGTTGCGCTCCCATACTTTCATTTCCGCTTGCGCTTCTAACTGTGTCAACATCCGACTCATCGCGGCAGGGTCAACGTTCATCATCTTAGATGCCTTACGTAACGACCCATATTTTGACAACGCATTTAAATACTCAAGAGCACGGATATTAAAGTGGTGCATTCAACTTCCTTGTGATTCGACTAACACTTGATCAAGCGTCTCACAATTTTACTACGAACATATATCCCAATTTATCAAGATTGTAATTGCTCTTACTAACTTGTGCACCGAGTCACTTCAAGGCATTACATCAAAGGTTGATATACGTGTATTTTTTGCTGTAGATAACACAAAGGCGACAACTTTCGTCATAGCCTTTGTGGTCATTATCCCGATGTAAACCTCAAGCAGTCAATAACCGATCACTTCACTACAGACCAACAAAGAAACTGATCACCAATGCGTTGATCAAATCAACAAAGAAACCACATACTAATGGCACCACAATGAATGCTTGTGGGCTTGCGCCATATCGATGAGTTACTGCCGTCATGTTCACAATTGCTGTTGCGGTCGAGCCTAGAGTGATACCACCGAAGCCTGAACATATCACCACAGAATCGTAGTTTCTTCCCATCAAGTAATAAACGACAAACACAGTAAACAACAGGGAAAGCAAGATCTGGATACTCATGACAACAGAGATATAGCCAAACAGTCCATCGAGATCCCAGATACGCAACCCCATCAATGCCATGGTCAAGAACATGCCTAAACAAATATCAGAGATCATCGCTAAGCCTTTGCGGCCTTGAGCGATTTTCTCTTGTGTACGACGTTTCTTAAACAGTGCGCGACCAACGTTTCCGATTAGGATACCTGCGATCAAACAGCTAACGAATAACGGCAGTTTCAAACCCATTGAGTCGATAACTTCACTCAAGCTGTAACCCAGCATCAGTGTTAAGTTAAGAATCAACCATGCCCACAGAACGCCGTAGTGGCTTAGCTCTGTTTTTGTTTCACTCTCTTGGAATGCACCAACCGTAACCTCTTCTTCATTAGAAGGGCTTACTTTGTGTTTATTGAGCAGGTAGTTGGCAATCGGACCACCAATCACACACGCTGCAATTAAACCAACCGTGTTTGAAGCGACACCAAGTTCGAGCGCGTTAGCAATACCAAACTCTTCCACAAACATTGGCGCCCAAGCTAACGTTGTGCCTACGCCGCCTATCAAGCTAACAGACCCAGATAGCAAGCCTGCTTTCGCATCCATTCCAAAGCCAGAAGCGACTGCCATTCCGACTACGTTTTGCAACACGATAAAAATGGCAGCAAGACACAGTAAGATGAACAACGGTCGCCCGCCTTTAATCAGTGTTTTAATATCCGCTTGGAGCCCGATGCCAGCAAAAAAGTAGAGAAGCAAAAAGTCTCTGACATCTAGGCTAAAAGTGATTTGGATTTCAAAAATATAGTAAAGCGCCGCTACGGTCGCTGCGCAGACAAAGCCACCAATCACAGGCTCTGGCAGTGAATACTTTCTTAATACTTCAGATCGCTCGATCAAACCTTTACCGATAAACAGTAATGAAATCGCGATCGTAAAAGAGAGCATTGGAGAAACTAGGGTTTCTGTCATGAGGTTATGGATTCCTAATAGTTAGATTATTCATAATATTGCGTACTATTAATAATCTAGGTTCACGCCAAAAAATCAAGCGATTATCTATGATAAAAACACCTAATATGGTTAATTCTGCGACGGTATTAATAGAGATTATAACTATAAAGCAATGATTAAAGGAACGGATATTAGGGAGGTATACAGATGAGGTGGGATATAGAGGCTCTAAAACGAGAAAACCCCAGCATTTCTGCTAGGGTTTTGAATAGTGGTGGAAGGATGGGGATTTGAACCCCAGATACGCTATAAACGTATACTCGCTTTCCAGGCGAGCGCCTTAAGCCACTCAGCCATCCTTCCACAAATTGTGTGTTGAGCATGTCACTCAACGAGGCGCTACTTTATTGATTCTGCTTGCTTTGGTCAAGGGGCATTCTCAAAAAAAGTGCCTTTTTCGGTTTGTTCGATTACAAATTAACTCATTAGATCAAAAACAAACCAAATTTCATTCTTTCGCTGCACTTACGCTTATTGCTTTTCTTAAGCTTGTTGATAGTAGCCAGGAACTCGAAACCATTTACGACACATATCGAGGAAGTAGCCGTAAAGTACGCCCATACCGCACGAGATAACTGCATTACTGGTGACAGCCGTAACGATCTGGTCGCCTGAAGCACCCACTGCCAACAAAATACCCGCATACACTGGAGACTGGAATAACACGTATGCCATCAAATCAGACAAGTTTTTCATCAATGAGCTTTCTGAAAGTTTTGCACCATTGCGTAAGAACCAATCACGAAAAACGCCATAAGGCCAAGCGATAGCAATGTTTACAGGAATAGATAACGTTCGAGAAGCAAGAGATTGCTCAAACGTCATACCAGAAATAAACACTTCTACGATCATGCCAGAAATAAAACAGAAAACGACCATAGCAAATGTATCCGCAGCTGCGTTTCGAATACAAAATGGACCACGAGACTTCATTGACGACAAACCTAAAATATATCACTGCTTAATTAGTGATTTAGTAACATATAAACAAGGCACATTTGCACCTCACCAGATAATGTCGCTATTAAATCACAAGATTAGTAGTCATACACTCCAAATTGAAAATCAAGTTGTAAATTAACAACCAAAAACCACTTTAAAAGCAGTCACTTTCACCAAAAAATCCAACCAAGGTCAAATATTGGACAGTTCGTCATTTACTTACCGTAATTAAACAACATTTAAGCCATAGGTAGATTTACAGTAATGATATTAATGACATCTTGTGTAGGTGGTGATCCTAAAGCAACCTGCTCTAACGCTTTATCGACTTGTTCAGTAAGTTCCGCGTTGTTCATAGCTTCAACGTAGACACGTAGGCTCTCTAGTGCAAATTGAATCAGTTCTAGGTTGTTGTCTTCTAGCGCCACATACAACGTCACTAACAGCTCTTCAGTGTTATCTTTGTTGCGAAGATCAGGTTTAGGCAGTGACTCGCTTTTACTTTTCGAATCGTGTGGTTTTACGTCTTGGCTTTCGAGCTCATCCGCTTTTACTTCATGGTATTGATAAAGCTTATTTGAATAGCGGAACAAGGCATCATCCAGTTCACGCTCGTCAATCGGCTTAGCAATAATATAATCCACACCTGCCCCCAACATACGCTCACGAGTCTCTTTAAAGACATCAGCCGTACAACCAAACACCAATACCGATGACACATCGCCTATCAAAGCACGAATAGCAGTGGTTGATTCAACGCCATCCATCACAGGCATATGGTTATCCATGAGCACCAAATCAAAGCGCTCAGCAACCACGGCTTGTATCGCAAGTTCACCGTTTTCGACGCTCTTACAGGTAAAGCCTTTACTGCTCATGAAGGCTTCAATGATCACCGTGTTAGTTCGGTTGTCCTCGACGATCAGTACCTTTAAGCCAGAGTAGTCCAACTTCTTATGTGGCAAACTCTCGATTTCTCCTGGCTGACATGGCTGAATCTTCAAGCGAACATCAAAACTCGTGCCTATCCCTTCTTCACTGGTGACGGTAATACTGCCATCCATCAACTGGGCAATTTTCTTCACAATCGCGAGGCCAAGGCCAGTACCGCCAAAACGCCTTGTGGTCGAAGACTCCGCTTGTTCAAACGGTTTAAAAATACGCTTCTGAGCTTCTTTAGAAATACCAATTCCGGTATCACGAACTCGAATGCTCAGATAGGTGTCACTCCCCTCTACAACTTCTTTCAGGTACACCTCAACAAAGCCTCTGGAGGTGAACTTCACCGCGTTGTTCAATAGATTAAACAAAATTTGGCGAAGGCGAGCTTTATCTGAGAAGTACCAACGACCCGAAGTCACCTCAGAGTACACTTTGAATTGAAGCCCTTTCTCGGAAGACAATGTGTAGTAAACACTGTTAATACTGCCGATGATCGAATCAAGCGGGAAACGCGTTTCATCAAGATCCAACCTGCCCTGCTCGATCTTCGAGAAGTCTAAGATCTCGTTGAGTAGAGTCATCATATGATCGCCGGACTCATACAAGCTCTTAAGATGCTTCTCTTGTTCAGAATTTAGAGGCGTTTTTAATAGGATTTGAGCGGTACCCAATACCCCATTCATCGGAGTGCGAATTTCATGTGACAAGGTCGCAAGGAAAGCGGTTTTTGCATTAGTGGATGCCTGAGCTTTAACCTTTTCCGCTTCGAGATAAATGGTCTTTTCGTTGAAGGTTTTAATCAAATGGCCGATTTCGTCATCACTCGAGTAATCCACATCAATGATTTCGCCGGCTTTCGAACTATCAACCTGTGCTGCAATCCTTGTGATTGGACTAATCAAATAACGGTTCAATAAGTAATACCCCGCCATGACACAAAGTAGCAATAGCGGAACAATACCGCCTTCAATGCTCATCACCTGACGAAACACTTCGTCTTCTACTCGTGATTTGGAGTTCACCACATCCACTTGCCAGCCGAAATCACCAAATTGATTGCTACTGATGTAAATGCCTTCAACGAGATTAAAGTTATGCGAAACCAACACTTGGTTAAGCTTATCTCTGAGCGTAATGCCAAGGTTGTATTCTTCGGCGTGGTTCTTGATAAAACCAAGCAGCTCTTCGAGCGAGAGATCCACCGTGGCAACACCGGCAAAAGTACCGTCGTAATAATAAGGGGAAGACGCCGTAATCATTCGAACGTGTGTGTATGGATCGATATACACATCGCTCCAAGAGATCGTGCCTTGTTTTTGGTTGACGACAGAGGTGTACCAATACTCTTCTTGATAAGGGGCATTTTGGGGGTTGTTGTAAGAATATATCTGGTCGATTATTCCATCGTCGGCTTTATTAAAAAAGTAACTGTTGAGAAGCTTTTTAGAATCAAGCGCATAAGGTTCGGGCCAAATACCGGCACTGACAATTGTATCGTCGCTCGCCGCCAACATGGACTTAAAGAGCGGAATAACATCATCACCGTTACGATGCGCTTGAGCAAACCCAACGAGACTGTCTACGAAGCCTCGAGAACTACTGAGTGGCTCTGTAATCAATGCGGATAACAGTTGCGTACGCAAGTCGAGGTTTTGTTGTAATTTGGCGCGCACAGGGGATTCTACGACGTAATACGTCACACTACCGACAATGGCAATAAACATCGCAAGGTATAATCCAAGCGCTACCATGCTTTTTTTCTTTAAAGACGACCGTATCTGCATAATTCTTTTATTGTTTTCTTTTCTGTTAAACCTAGTGTTTATCATCCATGACATCAAGCCTTTTTAGATTGAAGCTTGATTGGCACAAGTTCATTGGTACTATAAGCGCAAATATGTTCCCTTTTACGGTACCTCACTTTGACTTTACAAGATATTCTTGCGCTTCCAGAGTTGGAAGGAAAGCTAATCACAGAACACAAAACAATGGGCTTTGTCACTGCAATGGCAGCGGCACCGAATGTGTTAACCCCGCATGAGTGGCTACCGTTCTTATGGGGTGGCGAAGAAGTCGCACCTTTTACGGATGGTGAACAGCTAGAAAGCTACATTGAAGTTATCATCGAGCTTTGGAATAAAACCCGCCCAGAACTGATTGAAGGGACTTGGGTTTGGCCTGAAGCTTGTCAATTAGACGACGAAGAAGTGGTGAACACTGCCGCTCGTGATTTTTGTGAAGGCTTGCTTCAAGGCTGGCAGATTGCTCGCGACGATTGGGAAACACTAATGCCTGAAGAGAGCGAAGATAACGCACTCGTTGGCGGTGTCCTGCTGTCACTGAGCATGCTTTACGATCCAGAAACGTCAATTGCTACGCTTGCAGAGCAAGGCATCGAAGGCCTAGAGCAGTTCGAAGAGATCTTTAACGCTGTTCCTGTGATGCTTTGCGGACTAACGCAGCGTGGCATTGCACTGGCTGAAGCTCAATAACAGTTAGCTTTATACAAGCCAAAAGGCCTCATTATGAGGCCTTTTTTAGTTTTCAGACGAAATAAAATAGTCGCTTTAGAAGCCTTTCCAATCGAAGTCATCAATTCGCTCATCAGCAATATAAAACAGCTTAGTACCACTGCTGACCACTTGATCTAACTCTGGGTTGAGTTCAATACCGCTCCCCGTATCAATGGCGATCAGAGTTGCTTGATACTTCTCTTTAAACACTGAGAAAATAGGCGCGACGGTGACAGACTCAGCGTCTTCAGGGAAATACGTTGAATACTGTGTCATACCTCTTGTTGAGCTCAATAATTCTTGGTGAAGCGCACTGGAACCTGGGTCTACCGCAGCCTTTGCTAGCATCTCAGCACCCACAGCCGGAATACATTCAGAGTTTGGACAATGTTTGTGTAGCAGGTCGCTCAGCGCTTCATCTTTAAAGTAAACAAGAAGGTGCGCTTTAGGGTTTCGGTTGGCACAGTAAAGCGCCGCAGATAACGTAATGTCGTCTTCTGGGTTATCAATCAGGATGCAACTTGCAGACTCAATGCCCGTTTTCTCCATCTCTTTGCCATCGGTGTAGCTGTTTACTTTGACGAAATTGATTTCACCGGGTAACGGGTTCTCGATATCTGAACGCGTACATAGCACGATTGGTCGTTTACCCGTTTCTTCGTGTTGTAGCATGCGGATGAGATGAATGGTTCTTTGCTCATTCCACCCCAACATCAAAATGTGGTTGTCCACTCTAACTCTCCTTTTTCCTAGCAAGCCCGCTCGCCAATATTCAACACCTTCTGTCGCCACTTTACCGAGCAACGCGGCAAAAAGGCTCAACCCGCCTGGAATCACAAATAGAATAACGATCCACTGCCCCGCTACCGTGGTCGGTGATAAATCACCATAACCAACCGTAGAAGCCGTCACCACCAAGTAGTAAGCGAATACGGTAACCGAACTGGTTAAATCTGTTTCACCCGCCAAATACAGCATCGACCACGATAAAGCGATGTAGCCAAGAAAAGTGAACAGTAAGTTTTTGCCATTCAAAACAAAGATGTTTGCTTTGATCCAGCGTTTGAGTTGTAACCAGATTATCATTCGAGCCTCTAATCTTTTCCTCTTACTTACATGCTAGAAAAAATACGCGATATCAACAAGATGTATCATCAGAAAAAGATACATGACCACAAGATTGATATTGGCGGCCTATACGCAGATACAAAAAAACCAGCACTAGTGGCTGGTTTTTTTATTGGTTAGATAAAAGAACGACTTACGCGTTACCTTTTACCTGCACATTTAACTGCTCTGCAAAATCTAGCATGCGGTTCAATGGAATAAGAGACTTCACGCGTAATTCGTCAGAAACGAAGATTTCGTGTTGCTCACCACCATTCTCAAGCGCGTTTTCAATCGCTTCAAGGCCGTTCATTGCCATCCAAGGACAGTGTGCGCAGCTACGACACGTTGCACCAGCACCCGCTGTCGGCGCTTCAATCAGCTCTTTTTCAGGAACCAATTGCTGCATCTTGAAGAAGATGCCTTTGTCTGTCGCAACAATCATCTGTGGATGAGGCAGCTCTTTTGCTTTCTTGATCAGTTGGCTTGTTGAGCCTACAGCATCAGCCAGTTCAACCACGCTTGCTGGTGATTCTGGGTGAACCAAGATAGCCGCTTCTGGGTATACCGATTTCATTTTCTTCAAAGCATCAGCTGAGAACTCATCATGAACGATACACTCACCTTGCCAAAGCAACATGTCAGCGCCAGTTTGATTTGCGATGTAAGAACCTAGGTGACGGTCTGGCCCCCAAATAATGGGTTTGCCTTCAGCGTCTAGGCTTTCAACGATTTCTAAAGCGATGCTCGACGTAACTACCCAGTCTGCACGAGCTTTAACAGCTGCAGAGGTGTTCGCGTATACAACCACAGTGTGGTCAGGGTGAGCATCACAAAATTCTGTAAATTTGTCAGCTGGGCAGCCAAGATCAAGCGAACATTCAGCTTCAAGTGTTGGCATTAAAATGCGTTTTTCAGGAGTAAGAATCTTTGCAGACTCACCCATGAAACGAACACCAGCGATGATCAAAGTGCTTGCTGAGTGACGGTTACCGAACTTAGCCATCTCTAATGAATCGCCAACGAAACCACCAGTTTCTTCTGCCAGAGCCTGAATTTCAGGATCGGTGTAGTAGTGTGCAATTAGAACTGCATCTTTTTCTTGAAGTAGTTTTTTGATGTTTGCGATGTGGGCCTGTTTCTGAGCGTCGCTCAATGGAACTGGCTTAGGCGGAAACGGGTAAACTGTATCGATTTTATCTAGTATATGACTCATTGCTCTTGCTCTACGCAACTTCTTCCGAGAATCCGAGTATTCTACACAGGACAGCGATTGGGATCAAAAAGGATTGGTTGCAAGCGGTGACTAGCTAATGCTTAAAACGCATAAACAAGGCGATGTGTTGTCATCACTAGCAAGAGAAGTAAACACTAAACGGAAGTGAACAGGTATAAAAAAGAGGCGCCTAAGCACCCCTATTTTGGTTATAAGTGGGTTTTGGCCACTTTAGCCGAAGCACTGTTTGGGTGCTCGGTTACGACTTGTTGGTAATATTTCTTAGCTTGCGTCGCGTTGTTGTTGCGCGCTGCTATGTCACCAAGCTTAACCAGTGCATCTGCTCGCTTGTTTGAGTCTTTGTACGACACAACAGCAGCGAAGCTCTTCACGGCTTCTTTATCTTGCTTCTTAGCGAAATAAAGCTGACCTAACCAGTAATGTGAGTTAGGTGTGAAGGTAGAATCTGGGAAGTCTTTTTGAAACTTTTGGAATGCAGCGATAGCACCCGTGTAGTCTCGTTGCTTTAGAATCATATCTACAGCATTTTGATAAGCAGTTTGCTCATCCACATCAGTACTGAACGTACCAGAAGCGTCTTTAGAGCCTTCGCTCGCCGCCACTGCTACCGTTGCTGTTCCTGCTGCTTTCACCTCGCCTCTTACGCGATCCAGTTCAATGAACAGTTCACGCTGACGCTCTAGCATTTGCTTCATATCGTAGCTGTTTCGTTCCAGCTCACCACGAAGTTCACTGATCTCCAGTGCCATGTCGTCGATTTGCTGTTGCATTTGAAGCTGAACGAGATTGCGATTTTGAAGCAGGCGCTCTAAACGCTCAATATCTGATTCGTTAGATGCTGATCGAGAGGAAGATGATGAATTGGTTGCGGTGCTATTGAGATCGGATACTGGAGCTGGTGCAGCGAACGCGGTGTTCGCTGCACTTGCCAGTAACGAAAGCAAAATGACTCGCTTTGTGTTACTGAACATGAGGCAATTCCTCAATTATATAGTCTACTAAAATTAGTAAACTAGTACTGCGCGACGGTTTTTAGCGTACACATCTTCAGATTGACCTAGAAGAAGTGGCTTCTCTTCACCGTAGCTTACGATAGAGATTTGGTCAGCTTGAACACCTAGAGCTTGTAGGTATTTCGCTACAGCTTGTGCACGACGCTCGCCAAGTGCGATGTTGTACTCAGGAGTACCGCGCTCATCAGCGTGACCTTCGATAGTAACGTTCATGTCAACGTTCTTAACTAGGTATGCTGCGTGAGCTGCTAGCATTTCTTCGTAATCGCCAGCGATAGTAGAGTTATCGAATGCGAAGTAGATTGTTTGAGTTTCACGTAGCGCTTGCTCTTTAAGCTCTTGCTCAGACAGTTGACCGTTAGCGTCAATTGGCGTTACAACAGTTGTGTCTACATTGCCTTCTGAACCTGAAGTTGTTTGGTTGCTTTCAGTACCAGATGTTGCAGATGTTGCTTCATCAGTTGAGCTACATGCCGTTACTGCCATCACTGGTAGTGCAATCATCAAGCCTTTAAGAACTTTGTTAAGTTGCATCTTTTTTTCCTTACGTTATCAAACTTAGTTTCTACAGCGACTAAGAGTGCTATAGATAGTTAAATGCCACAATAGTTAACACTATCAATAGCTAAAAGAATATGTAATTTTCCCTAGAGGAACGGTGACCATGCAGGCGCTCTTACGCGTCCGTTAGTTGCCGGTAATCTAGCTTTAAAACGTCCATCGATAGAAACCATCGATAGTACATTTGTTTTGTTGTAAATAGAGCTATAGATAACCATACCTCCATTCGGTGCAATACTTGGAGACTCATCTAACAATGTTTTTGTTAGTACCTGAACCGCACCGGTTTCCAAATCTTGCTTAGCCAAGTTAAAACCTGAGTTGCTGCGATTCACCATGATCATGAATCGACCATCAGGAGTGATCTGGCCACCTAAGTTTTGGCTACCTTGCCAAGTAATACGAGAAGTCGAATTATTGGACAAATTTACATTATAAATCTGTGGTTTACCACCACGATCCGATGTGAAAATAAGAGACTTGCCATCTGGGTGCCAGAATGGTTCAGTATTATTCGAACGGCCGCGGGTAATTTGAGTCAGCTTACGGCTAGCAAGGTCAAGTGTGTACACCTGAAGGCTGCCCGTTTTCGACAATACCAATGCCAATGTTTTACCATCTGGCGAGAATCTTGGCGCACCATTGTGACGAGGGTATGACGTCACTTTCTCACGTTCACCCGTGTAAATATTCATGATGAATATTTCAGCTTGGCCATTCTGGAAGCTCACATAAGCTAGCTTTTTGCCGTCTGGTGACCATGCTGGAGACATGAGAGGCTGCTTAGAACGAAGTACTAAACGCTCGTTAAAGCCATCGTAGTCAGCAACACGAAGTTGATACGGGTACTTGTCTTTATCGTTCACTACCACGTAAGAGATACGAGTTAAGAACGCGCCTTTCTCACCAGTTAGCTCTTCATACACTAGGTCTGAGATACGGTGTGCGTACTCTCTCAAGCGATTACCAGGAACCGTAGCCTTCTTATTGAATAGAACGTGATCTTTAGAAAGCACTAATTGGCCTTCATCACTCAGCGCACGACTTTGTCCTTTGGTCAGTTGACCACGAACAATATCGATCAATTGGTAATTCACCACATACTGCCCTTCGGCATTTTTAGTGATACTACCGGTAAGCAATGAGTCAACACCTAGGTTAGTCCAAGCATCAAAGTTAACCTCAGTTTCGCTGTAAGGCGTTTGAGGCATTTTGCTTGTCGCAACTGGGCTGAATTTACCACTGCGCTGTAAGTCAGAAGCGATAACCGCTGATACATCGTGTGGCAATGGCTCTGAGCCTTCCCAACGGAAAGGTACAATAGCGATAGGTCTTGCAGAGTTAATACCGTCTGTAATAACCAGCTCCAGCGCTGCATGTGCAAACTGGCTGCTTGTAGCTATTAAGAAAACAAAACTCAGTAATAGTTTCTTTAACACAAGTTCGTCCTTTTACTCTGGTGATACAGTTAAGTTAATGTCTTTCAGTGAGTTCACAATGTCTGGGTCTTTAGGCAACGGGTAAGATTGTACTTGTGCCACCGCACGCTTGGTTGCTGTACATAAACGGCTATCGCCATCTAAGATACTCAAACTACCCAATATCGCGTTAGAGCCCGTTGGAATCAGCTTAAGGTTCACTCGACATGAGCGTCCTCGATAGCTGTCTTCTAACAACAGGTTCTGTTGAATCAGTTGGGTATAGATAGCCCCGTAACGTTGCGCTTCATCAGTGATAAATTGTTGTCTTGCTGAAGAGTTTTGAGTCGCTTCCGTTTCAAGCCCAGCAAAGATATCGTTCAATGCGGCTTCTTGTTGTTTACGCTCTTTTTCTGCTTTTGCTGCAGCTTCTTTTGCCTTACGGGCTTTCTCTGCTGCGGCTGCCGCTTCTTTCTCTTTCGCTATGCGTTGCTTTTCCGCGAGTTCAGCGGCTTCTTTCTCTTTACGAGCTTTGTCTGCTGCCTCTTTCGCTGCTTTTTCTTTTGCCACGCGTTCTTGTTCAGCTTTTGCGATTGCCGCTTCTTTGGCTTTACGCTCGTTCTCGGCTTTCACTAACGCAGCTTCTTTTAGCTTACGGTCAGCTTCGGCTTTAGCGGCTTTCTTTTGCTCTTGCTGTAAACGCGCTTCTTCAGCTTTGCGTTGTTTCTCTTTCTCAACTCGACGCTTTTCAGCTTCACGAGTTGCTTTAGCTTCTTTCGCTTGCTGTTCTTTTAGCTTGCGAATATTTTCTTCTTCAGCTTTACGATTCTTTTCAAGTCGTTCGCTTTCACGTCTTAGTTTGTCAAGACGCTCTTGCTCTTTCTTGCTTGCCGCTTCTCTTTGTTGACGAATCTGTTGAGCTTGCTGGCGAACCAACTGAGGATCAATCACCACTGCTTGAACCATCTGCCCTGTAGGCTTTGGCTCTGACATCGTGAAATCCGCCCCCCAAATGAGCGCAACGAATAAAATGACGTGCAGCCCAAGAGAAATAAGAAGCGGTGATCTGAAATTATTGGATTTTTTATTATTCGCTTTCATGAATGCTACGGAGCTATTCCCTTATATCCGTTAAAAGGCCAACCTTTGGCACACCTGCACGGCTTAATTCATCAAGTAATAAAACCACTTCAGCGTATGGCGTTGCGGCATCACCACCAACCGCCACTGGAGAGTTTGGCTTCAGAGACAACTCGGCTTTCACACGGACGATAATATCTTCCATTGATAAGCCACGCTGTACTTCTTCGTCATTAACGCTCAAGCCAAGTTCACCGTCTTTGTTCACTTCAACGATGATGAAACTTGCATTGTCGTCACCCAGTAGGTCTTGTGCCGATTTAGCCGTTGAAGCCTGAGGCAATTCAACGTCAACGCCTTGAGTAACAAACGGCGAAGTCACCATAAAAATGATCAGCAAAACAAGCATAACGTCGATGTAAGGTACAACGTTAATCTCTGCTGTCATTTTGCGTTTTTTAGGTTGGTATCCAGCCATCTATTATTCCCTGCCAGCCATCGCTTGACGGTGAAGAATACTGTGAAACTCTTCAGAGAAAGTCGCGTAGTTGTGTTCTAGCTTGCCTACTCGGCTGCTGAAGCGGTTGTACGCCATTACCGCTGGAATCGCAGCGAATAGACCCATTGCTGTTGCGATCAGTGCTTCTGCAATACCAGGAGCAACCATTGCGAGCGTCGCTTGCTTCACTTCACCTAATGCGATGAATGAGTGCATGATGCCCCAAACCGTACCAAATAGGCCGATGTATGGGCTGATAGAGCCAACAGTCGCCAAGAAAGGTAAGTTAGTTTCTAGTTCATCAATCTCACGAGCAACGGCAACGCGCATCGCACGGCCAGTGCCTTCCATAATGAAGTCAGGTGATGTTGCATTCGATTTACGAAGGCGAGCGAACTCAGTAAAGCCTGCGTAGAAAATTTCTTCAGTACCAGAAAGCTCGTCTTTGCGTTTGTTGCTCTCTTGGTACAGTTTTGCAAGATCAACGCCTGACCAAAATTTGTCTTCAAACACTTCTGTTTGTTTAGAAGCTTGAGATAACACTTTACTTCTTTTTATGATCATCGCCCAAGAAACAACAGACATGCCCATAAGAGTCAGCATGACCATCTTAACTAGTAAACTAGCTTCTAAAATTAGGCCTAAGATTGAGATTTCAGCAGTCACTATTCGTTAGCTCCGTGAGAATAAATGTTGGCATTGCTTTGGGTTTCATTTTTTGATTATCGATACATGCTACCTTAACCATTGCTTTACACAATGCCTTGCCATCAGGATTTACGATCTCTTGACAGAAGACCAAGGTAGCTCGCTTCAACTCGTAAATATTTGTAATGACTTGTAAAGAATCATCAAGACGCGCGCCTTGAATAAAATCAATGTCCATATGTCGGACTACAAAACCGATGTTTTGTTCTAACAATACTTGCTGAGAAACGCCAATTGAGCGCAACATCTCAGTTCGAGCGCGTTCGAAAAACTTAAGATAGTTTGAATGGTATACAACGCCACCCGCATCGGTGTCTTCGTAATACACAGTCACTGGCCACGTAAATAGCTTAGATAATCCCTGCAATTTGCTACCACAATCCAAAACGATAAAGATCTCACTATAACCTAACTCCTTATCATTAATAGTATATCGCTGTGAATTTTTTGATTTGAGAGACGAAAAAAAAGGCCATCTGTATAAGATGACCTCTTTTTGGCTAAAAACCCAACAAGTATAAAGGCTCACGTTGTTATGAACCTAAATCCTTTGCCTTTTATAGAAGGCGCAGCACCGTTAGGTAGAGCAAAATTGTGAGTGAAACATATGGGCTAAACAGTAGCTGCCACATCCAAGCTCTTGGCTTAAATCCGATACCGTAAACCATGCTTGAGCATACTGCCCAAATAAACATTGGTCCGATGATCGCGTTAAAGCCACCGATGCTTGTCGCATACGCTTCAGGATCCCACATCACTAAACCCACATGCATGAAACCCAATACTAGGGCTAAGGCTCTTAACAAAGTCTTATCCATTGGTTGATGCAGCTTAGCAACTTGCTCTGCGAGATTACTCACTGTCTTTGTCCATCATTTCTGAATGCTCTAGCCATAGAGCATTAATGATGCCGAATGCACATGCTAGAAGTACACCCAAAATCCATGCGAAATACCACATAAAATTTCTCCTAAGTTATTTCACTTCTAGCTTAGTAAGCTGAAACGTCGTTATCTTCGATGTGTTTCTTATCTAGACGACCGAACATTTTGTAGTATGTCCAAGTTGTGTAGCCAAGAATCACAGGAACCATTACCGCCGCAACTGCGGTCATAAGACCAAGCGTTAGCTCACTAGCTGTTGAATCCCACATAGTCAAACTATGGCTAGGGTTCAGGCTAGATGGCATTACAAATGGGAACATTGCAAAACCAGCCGTTAAAATAACACCAGCGTTAGATAGACTTGAGAACAAGAATGCGAAACCACCACGCTCAAAGCGAGATGCAATCACAGCAAGCAGTGGCATTGCTACACCAAGGATCGGCGCAGCCCACATTGCTGGATAAGTTTCGAAGTTTGTCATCCAAGCACCCACTTGAAGTGATACTTCTTTGTTTAGTGGGTTTGAGTCAGCAAACGTATCGATAGTGCTCGTAATTACATAGCCTTCGATAGATTGAACCCAGAAACCACCAATAACGAATAGAGCAATAGCAATTAGGCCAGTGATCTGAGCAACGTTACGAGCACGAGCGTGCAGCGCTTCTGTTGTCTTCATTTGAAGCCATGTTGCACCTTGCATCACGAACAACATCAGAGCCAACACACCACAAAGCAATGCAAATGGGTTAAGCAGAGCGAAGAACGTACCATGGTACTTAGACATCATAAATTCGTTCAGTTCAAATGGAACACCTTGTAGTAGGTTACCAAATGCCACACCGAAAATGATTGGTGGTACTGCGCCACTAAAGCAAAGTGCGTAGTCCCAAGTTTTACGCCATTTTGGATCTTCGATCTTTGAACGGTAGTCAAGAGCAAGTGGACGTAACCAAAGTGCAGCTAGCGTTACGTACATTGCGAAGTAAAAACCAGAGAAAGACGTCGCGTAAACCAGTGGCCATGCAGCAAACAATGCACCACCCGCAGTGATAAGCCAAACTTGGTTACCATCCCAGTGAGGGGCAATCGTGTTTAGCATAATACGACGTTCAGTGTCGCTCTTACCGATAACAGGTGACAGAGCGGCAACACCCATATCAAAGCCATCAGTTACGGCGAAACCAACCAGTAGAACACCGATCAATACCCACCAAATAAGTCGTAAGCTTTCGTAATCAAACATAATATTCCCTCACTTATACTTCAACTGAACGGCTAACTTTGTCTTCAACAGAGTTATCGCTTTGTTCGAAGTGGTAACGGCCTGTCTTCAAGCTACTTGGACCTTTACGTGCGAATTTCAGCATTAGGTAAACTTCAGCAATCAAGAACACTGTGTAAAGTGCCAGGATAGCGAATAGAGAAGTCCAAAGCTGTTCAATAGTCAGTGCTGATGCAGCAACGTTAACCGGTAGGATTTCACCAACCGCCCATGGTTGACGACCAAACTCAGCAACGAACCAACCTGCTTCAATCGCAATCCAAGGAAGTGGGATTGAGAATAGCGCAGCTTTAAGTACCCATGGTTTCTGTTCGATTTTCTGACGACACGTTTGAACAAACGCAGCACCGAATACAAACAGCATGATGAAGCCACAAGCAACCATCAGACGGAATGACCAGAATAGAGGCCAAACTGTTGGGATAGAATCATCCGCAGCCATTTGGATTTGGTCTTCAGTTGCATCAACAACGTCGTCTGTGTAGCGCTTAAGAAGCAAGCCGTAACCTAGGTCACCTTTCACTTCGTCGAACGCAGCCATGTTTTCTTCAGACTTATCGCCTGCACGTAGCTTTTCAAGCAGCTCGTACGCGTACATACCAGTACGGATACGATCAACGTGGTCATCACGTAGGTCACGTAGGCCCGTTACTTCAGTATCAAGCGAACGCGTTGCGATGATACCCATTACGTAAGGAATTTTAATTGCGTAGTCAGTATTCATTGTCTCTTGGTTCGGAATACCAAAAACAGTAAATGCTGCTGGTGCTTCTTCAGTGTGCCATTCCGCTTCTACAGCAGCGAGCTTCACTTTTTGAACTTCACCAAGCTCGTAACCAGATTCATCACCTAGTACGATTACTGACAAGATCGCCGCCATACCGAAAGACGCTGCAATCGCGAAAGAGCGACGAGCAAAGGCAAGGTCACGACCTTTAAGAATGTAGTATGAGCTGATACCAAGGATGAACATTGCACCCGTTGTGTAACCAGAAGCTACTGTGTGTACGAATTTAACTTGTGCTACTGGGTTTAGTACAACTTCAGCGAAGCTCACCATTTCCATACGCATAGTTTCAAAGTTAAATTCCGCACCCACTGGGTTTTGCATCCAGCCGTTTGCTACCAAGATCCAAAGCGCAGAGAAGTTAGAGCCAAGTGCTACTAACCAAGTTACCGCTAAGTGCTGACGCTTTGACAGTCTGTCCCAACCGAAGAAGAATAGGCCAACAAAAGTAGACTCTAGGAAGAATGCAACAAGCGCTTCGATAGCTAGCGGAGCACCAAAAATGTCGCCAACATAGTGAGAATAGTAAGACCAGTTAGTACCAAACTGGAACTCCATGGTTAAGCCTGTCGCTACACCAAGAGCAAAGTTAATACCAAACAATTTACCCCAGAACTTGGTCATGTCCTTGTAAATTTGCTTGCCAGTCATTACATAAACTGACTCCATAATGGCAAGTAGAAATGCCATACCTAAAGTCAGTGGAACAAATAGGAAGTGATACATCGCTGTAAATGCAAACTGCAATCGCGACAGATCAACAACATCAATCATGGTAACTCCTTTGTGTCGGCTGAATGACACTTGTGTGATTATTCACCGCAAAAATCCATGTTAAAACAATTTATGTAATTGTTATTACAAATTGAAATTTGTAGCAAAAACGTACCGTTATAGTTAGATTATTGTTAAGCATGAGCTAATATAGCTGGCGCTAATATTACTGGTAAAATCAGTATGTTTCAAAAGGTTTATGGGAGAACCCTGCGTTGATTTGTATCAAATTTATTCGAGCAAATTAGAGTTATTTTTGTACAATTATGATTAAAATCACACCAATTATGCTTGTCTTAATAACAGCGCATGATATTTGTGACAAATGCTCAGCACCGCCTCAACATCCGAATTACAACTACCTATAAAGTATTAACAAAAAATATGACAACTTATTTCATTTCCTGTTATCTAAATCAAACCTGAAATCAAAGTTTCCATTTTTGAAGCTCCCTTTTCGATCTTTTTATCGACTCGCTCAAAGAGTTGTTATTCAGTAAAAAGCAAAAAAAACCAGCGCTTATGCAACTGGGATCTTTAAAAATGAATAATTTAACGATTGGAGGGTTTATCTATTCCAAAGTGTAAATACGCTCTGTCGGTCGCGATTCGACCTCTTGGCGTCCTTTGTAGGTAACCTTGTTGAATCAAGTAAGGTTCTAACACATCTTCAATAGTGTCTCTCTCTTCACCAATCGCGGCAGCCATGTTGTCGATACCTACCGGACCACCACCAAACTTCTCCATAATCGCCAGCAGAAGCTTTCTATCCATGTAGTCGAAACCTTTAGCATCGACATCCAACATGTTTAGCGCTTTGTCAGCAACCTCCGGACAAATATGCCCGTCGCCTTTTACTTCCGCATAATCACGAACACGGCGCAGTAGACGGTTAGCAATACGTGGCGTACCACGAGCTCGGCGAGCAACTTCTAGCGCCCCTTCGGACTCCATAGAAAGACCAAGGCAATCTGCACTGCGCTGAACGATGTTTTGTAGATCTTCAACCTTGTAGTACTCAAGACGCTGAGTAATACCAAAACGGTCACGTAACGGCGATGTCAGTGAGCCAGCACGAGTGGTTGCGCCAATCAAAGTAAAAGGAGGAAGGTCAATCTTGATAGAGCGTGCCGCTGGGCCTTCACCAATCATGATATCTAATTGGTAGTCTTCCATTGCAGGGTACAACACCTCTTCAACCACAGGGCTTAAACGGTGAATCTCATCAATGAACAGGACATCATTTTCTTCGAGATTGGTCAGTAACGCCGCTAGGTCGCCTGCTTTTTCTAGAACAGGGCCTGAAGTCGTACGAATGTTGACATCCATCTCATTGGCAACAATGTTCGCCAACGTGGTTTTACCCAAGCCTGGAGGGCCAAATATCAACAGATGGTCGAGCGCCTCGTTACGCAGTTGTGCCGCTTTGATGAAAATCTCCATCTGGCCACGAACGTGATCCTGACCTTGATAGTCAGCCAGTGCTTTAGGGCGTATTGCACGATCAATGACATCTTCATCTTTGAATACTGGGTTATCCGGTGCAATAAGGCGATCGGCTTCAATCATAAATTCTGCTATTCCTAACTATGCTCTTGTTGACTCTGCGCTTCTTGACTCTGTGTAAAGGCAAAGTGAATGAGTCTATTTTGTCGAACAAGTATATTGGGTATTAAACCATCGATTTCAGAGCTTCGCGAATCAACTGTTCGCTGGTCATGCCATCTTTAGCCACTTGAGAAACCACCTTGGAAGCTTGAGTCGGCTTGTAGCCTAATGCAAGTAGCGCACTTACCGCTTCTTCTTCCGCGTCGTGAACGGTTGGCATAGAATCAATCGGAGCTGCATCTGTCGCTGGAGTAAACAAGTCACCCGCGCCCCACCCTTTCAGGCGGTCTTTCATTTCAACAACCAGACGTTCAGCGGTTTTCTTACCCACACCCGGAAGTTTAACCAGCGTCGAGATGTCTTCACGTTCAACACTTTGAACAAACTGGCTAGCCGTCATGCCTGAAAGAATGCCAAGGCCTAGCTTAGGGCCCACACCGTTCGCTTTGATCACTTCACGGAACAGCGCACGCTCTTTAACCGTGTTAAAACCATAAAGTAGCTGCGCATCTTCACGTACAACAAAGTGCGTGTAGATGATTGCCTCTTCGCCCACGTTTGGTAATTCGTAAAAACAGCTCATTGGCATTTGAACTTCATAGCCAACGCCACTCACTTCGATTAGTAATTCTGGTGGCTGTTTTTCTATTAATGTACCGCGTAGACGTCCGATCACAATTCACTCTCTTGATGGAATATAATTTGAGGGACAGAATATAAAAGAACTGGATGCTTATCCAGTTCTTTGTGTTTATTAAGATGATTTATTTAAGCTTGCTTAGCTTAAGAAACCGAATGATTCTGTCTTCAGAAACGCCATAGCCTATGGTTATCGGTAACGCCCTTTTCTTGCTCCTGTTGCTTTACCCGCAAGCGCTATCAAAGTTTTATTGGTGTTGGCGTGAGTGATCGCTACGCCTAGAGCATCGGCAGCATCGGCCTGTGGTTTAGCGGGTAACTTAAGCATGCTCATCACCATGTTCTGAACCATAGACTTGTCCGCACCACCATTACCCGTCACCGCTTGCTTAATTAAACGAGCCGCGTATTCATGAACAGGCAAATCCGCATTTACAGCCGCTACGATCGCGCTGCCCCTAGCTTGCCCAAGCTTAAGCGCTGAGTCTGCATTCTTAGCCATGAAGACCTGCTCTATCGCAAACACATCCGGTTGGAACTGAGTAATAATTTCGCTCACACCGGCGTAGATTTGTTTGAGTCGGCCCGGCAGGTCTTTTTCAGAGGTGCGAATACAACCGCTACCTAAGTAATATAGATGGCGACCATTTTGACGAATCACGCCATAGCCGGTAATACGCGAGCCAGGGTCAATTCCTAAGATAATAGACATAACTTCAATACTGATTATTTATACATGCTTTATGAGCTTAGTATATCGAACGCAAAAAAAAATGCCCGTCAAATTAACGGGCATTCTCTAATTTACTGGCAAGTCTTGGCTAATTAATTGAGAGCTCTCTATCAACTAGGATCTCTTCATCAACAAGAAAAGATAACAGGCTTACGCTTGCTCTTTTTTCTCTGCCAATTTAACTGCGATTGCTAGCTCTTCCAGTGATGCTGGGTTCGCTAGGCTTGGCGCGTCTGTCAGTAGACATGCTGCAGCTGTTGTTTTCGGAAATGCGATAACGTCACGGATGTTCTCAGTACCACAAAGCAGCATTGCTAGACGGTCAAGACCGAATGCTAGACCAGCGTGCGGTGGCGTGCCGTACTTAAGCGCTTCAAGTAGGAAGCCGAACTTCTCTTGTTGCTCTTGTGCTTCGATACCTAGGATACCAAATACCGCTGTTTGCATTTCTGCGTTGTGGATACGTACAGAACCGCCGCCTACTTCGTAGCCGTTGATTACCATGTCGTATGCATCAGAATTTGCTGCTGCTGGGTTCGCTTTTAGCTCTTCCGCGTTCACACCTAGTGGTGATGTGAATGGGTGGTGCATTGCGTGTAGGTTACCTTCGCCGTCTTCTTCGAACATTGGGAAGTCAACAACCCACAGTGGAGCCCATGCAGATGTGTCTGTTAGCTCTAGATCCGTACCTAGTTTAAGACGAAGTGCGCCCATTGCTTCAGCAACGATGCCCGCTTTGTCTGCGCCGAACAGAATGATATCGCCAGATTCAGCTTGAGTACGATCTAGAATACCGTTGATTACGTCTTCGCTTAGGAATTTAGCAACTGGAGATTGAATACCTTCCATGCCTGCAGCACGGTCGTTAACCTTCATCCAAGCTAGGCCTTTCGCGCCGTAGATGTTTACGTGTTCAGCGTAGCCGTCGATTTGCTTACGAGTTAGCTTAGCACCACCTGGAACACGGATAACTGCTACGCGACCTTTTTCGTCGTTAGCTGGGCCAGAGAATACCTTGAATTCAACATCTTTAACCAAGTCAGCAATGTCCACTAGCTCTAGTGGGTTACGTAGATCTGGCTTATCAGAACCGAAACGACGAATCGCTTCAGAGAAAGGCATTACTGGGAATTGACCTAGTTCAACATCTAGAAGTTCTTTCCACATATCGTGAACAAGCTTCTCAGTCACGTTACGTACTTCTTGAGAAGTCATGAAAGATGTTTCGATATCGATTTGAGTAAATTCAGGCTGACGGTCAGCACGTAAATCTTCATCACGGAAACATTTAACGATTTGGTAGTAACGGTCAAAACCAGACATCATCAGCAGTTGCTTGAAAAGCTGAGGAGATTGAGGAAGTGCGTAGAAGCTACCTTTGTGAACACGGCTTGGTACTAGGTAGTCACGAGCACCTTCTGGTGTCGCTTTCGTTAGTACTGGCGTTTCGATGTCTAGGAATAAGTTCTCATCTAGGAAACGACGAACGAAGCTAGAAGCACGTGCACGAAGCTTAATACGGTCGCTCATTTCTGGACGACGAAGATCGATGTAACGGTACTTAAGACGCTGCTCTTCAGAGTTCGTTTGGTTGAAGTCTAGTGGAAGCGCTTCTGAACGGTTAATGATCTCTAGACCCGTCGCGTAAAGTTCTACTTCACCAGTAGTCATGTCTTTATTTACTTGGCTGTCCGGACGAACTCGTACTTCACCAGTAAACTTGATACAGAATTCATTACGCAGTTGGTTAGCGATCGGGAAGATATCTTTCATATCTGGATCGACAACAACCTGAACGATGCCTTCACGATCACGCATATCAATAAAGATAAGACCGCCTAAATCACGGCGACGGTTTACCCAGCCGCACAATTCTACAGTTTGTCCCGCCAGGGACTTGTTCAGGTTACCACAGTAATGGGTACGCATAATGAATTTCCCAATCTCTTAATTATTTACTAATTTCCAAGCTGTCAGTGGTCATTCCACACAACAGAGCAAAGGAACATTTATACGCGGAAACTCGCTTAAAATCGACCTTCCACATTCGAATTTATTGTGTTTTATCTGGCTTTGCTGCTTTTTAGCCCATCAAGTGCGCAAAGATTCATCAAAACCGAAAAAATTGCGATAATTATATCTCGAAAGTACCTTAATCAGCAAAACTCTCGTAAAGTAGATTTTCGTTTCAACCCAAAAACTTTTTGTAATGACTGATGGCGTGATGGATAACGGTGTAATAGATGGATAATCGTGTAATAACAACAGAAACTTTACCTCTAAGACTTGGATTAACTATGTGGTCTCATTCTGAGTGGCAAAGTCAGTTCTACGGTAAAGGCACCAAGCCTGCCGAACGCTTGGAAAAATACACCCAAGTTTTCCATACCGTTGAGGGCAACACCACCTTTTACGCTACGCCAAGTATGTCTACCGTTCACAATTGGAAAGCGGCCAGTCACGATGATTTCAAGTTCACCTTCAAATTGCCCAAATTCATCACCCACCTGCAACAACTGAGACACTGCCAAGCCGAACTCAAAGAGTTCTTGATGACGATGTCGCCACTGCATGACCGTATTGGTCAATGGACGATTCAGCTGCCGCACAGTTTTGAGCCCAGCATGCTGCCTGCCCTACAAAAGTTTTGCACCTTATTCCCAAAAGATATGCAGCTTGGCGTCGAAGTTCGACACTTAGGTTTCTTTGATAAGGGCGATGCGGAAAAACGCTTCAACCAATGGCTGGTTGAGGAAGGCATCAATCGCATCATTATGGACAGCCGCCCCGTTTTCTCTGCGCCACCCACCACAGAAGCGGTGATCGATGCGCATCAGAAAAAACCGCGTGTTCCTGTTCATGCAATTGCTACCGCCAATAACCCGATGATTCGATTTATTGGTCACCCAGACCAAGAACCTAATATTGAGTTTTTTAAGCCTTGGTTTGCCAAAATCCCAAACTGGCTTAATGAAGGCAAGCAGCCCTATTTAATGATCCACACCCCAGACAATAACCACGCACCTGAACTTGCGATTGCTATTTATAAGAGGCTACAAAAGCAAGTCTCTGAAAATACATCATTATTACTGCCCGAACTGGCTCAGTTTCCAGCTCAAAAAGGCAATCACCAAATCTCGATGTTTTAACCTCTCACTTGTAAGTAGCTTCGAACCTTGAGCTAAATCTCAGTTTTCGTGACAGTGGCGTTTTTTTTACGTAAAATACGCCCCCTTTTATTTGGTACGAATTTTGTGCCAATTACGCTGACTGTCGAGAGAAAATGCTATGAGCAACACAGACAATATCTTTTCCGCTCCTATTGATAAAATTGGAGACTTCACCTTTGATGCAAGGGTTGCTGAAGTATTTCCGGATATGATTCAACGTTCGGTGCCTGGCTATAGCAATATCATCTCTGCAATCGGCATGCTGGCTGAGCGCTTTGTAAAGCCACACTCAAATATTTACGACCTTGGCTGCTCGCTTGGTGCTGCGACACTTTCTATGCGTCGTCACATTCAGCAAGAAGGCTGCACGATTTTCGCGATCGATAATTCAGAAGCCATGGTTGAGCGCTGCAAATTGCACGTTAATGCTTACCGCAGTGACACACCGGTAGAAGTGATTGAAGCCGACATCCGTGAAGTGGAAATCAAAGACGCTTCTGTTGTGGTGCTTAACTTTACGCTGCAATTTCTTTCTCCAGACGATCGATACGCTCTGCTTGAGAAAATTCATGCTGGCCTGCGCCCAGGCGGGATCTTAATCCTGTCAGAAAAATACGTATTCGAAGATGAAAGCTCAAATGAACTGCTTATCGACCTGCACCATGATTTCAAACGTGCTAACGGGTACAGCGAGCTAGAAGTAAGTCAGAAACGTAGCGCAATTGAAAACGTGATGCGCCCGGATTCGATCCCTGTTCACAGAGAGCGATTTGATAAGATTGGCTTCTCAAGCAGCGAAGTCTGGTTCCAATGTTTCAACTTTGGTTCAATGTTTGCTATTAAATAGTCTAGCTAAGTGATACTGAATGATACCCGTCATTCCCTACTGTGAGGGATAAACGTGATAGGGAATCTCTCTTTTTAGCTTTACCTTAATCACTAGTATTTTTATGAGTGTCGAGCGACTCAGAAAGCGCCCCTTAACAAAACACTCTAGCATCTATTTATAGATCCCCGATGCACTCGTCGACTCGCGTTCGAGGATGACGATAGTATCGAGTAATAAAATTTAGGAACTTGTTCTAATGTTTAATTTTGCCAATTTTTATCAACTTATTGCCCAAGATACTCGCCTTCAGCCGTGGCTAAATGTTCTTCCTCAACAGCTGACGGATTGGCAAAATGCAGAGCACGGTGACTTCGACCGCTGGTTACGTGCATTGAACAAGATTCCACAAGGTGTGCCTGACCAAGTTGATCTGAAAAACTCAGTGACCATTGGCAGCTCTACACCGTTCCACACGGGTGAACTTAAAAAGTTAGAAAGCTTGCTAAAGACTTTCCACCCTTGGAGAAAAGGTCCTTACACGGTTCACGACATTCATATCGATACAGAATGGCGCAGTGACTGGAAATGGGATCGTGTGCTTCCACATATCTCACCACTTAAAAACCGTTCTGTGCTCGATGTAGGTTGTGGCAATGGTTACCACATGTGGCGCATGCTTGGCGAAGGCGCTCGTCTTACAGTAGGTATCGACCCTTCTCACCTTTTCTTGGTTCAGTTTGAAGCGATCCGTAAGTTGATGGGCGATGACCAACGTGCGCACCTTTTACCTCTAGGTATTGAACAACTACCAAAACTGGAAGCGTACGACACTGTATTCAGCATGGGCGTGCTATACCACCGTCGCTCTCCGCTTGATCACTTGATTCAACTGAAAGACCAATTGGTGTCTGGCGGTGAATTAGTGCTTGAAACCTTAGTGATTGAAGGCGATGAAAATGCAGTTCTGGTTCCTGTTGACCGTTACGCGCAGATGAGAAACGTGTACTTCTTCCCCTCTGCTCGAGCTCTGAAACGCTGGCTTGAACAGGTCGGCTTTGAAGACGTGCGCATCGTGGATGAGAATGTCACGACAATCGGCGAGCAACGCACGACAGAATGGATGACACACAACTCTCTACCAGATTACTTAGACCCGAATGATCCAAGTAAAACGGTTGAAGGTCACCCAGCACCAAGACGTGCCATTCTTGTGGCGACCAAGCCATAAATGTGATGCCCGAAAGCCATTATTTAGCCGATAACAGAGTAATGGCTTTTTGGTGGCTACAGCGCCACCTTTTGCTTCGCTGTGAGCTTTCACAAAAATGCGCGCAAATTGAACAAAAATTGACTTATGCTTAATAAGTGAGCTATTTAAAATTACAATAATTGGCGTAGCGCTCACATTGCGATTCAATATGACCAGACTCTTACAATAGGATGCTTCACGCATCCTTTTTTGTGGGCTAAACTTCTAAATAGTCTGAACTATTCTCTAATTTCCAAAGGTTTTTTTATGTTTAAGCGATTATCGCCTATTGTGGCGGTTGGTTTGCTCTCTGGTTGTACCCTTACTAACGGTGCTGCCTACCACCAAGAAACTCTCGATGCTATTGCCCGCTCAGAGACAAACATCGCAAATAAGGTTCAAAATCTTGAACTGCAAGTCAGTAATCAAAGTGATTACATTGAAAGCTTAGAAGACGAAATCATCACCCTTTCAAATCAGTTAGATGTTCATCTAACAAGCATGGAACACAAAGTCATTGAAGAGCTAGAGGAAGAAGAACCCGTGGCAGTTGCAGCGGCTCCTATCGCTCCTACCTCACAACCGACTATCCTTGGCGGAATCGAAAAAGTGTCTATCGACTCAATCAAACAAAGCTTTGATGCGCGAGTGGATACCGGCGCAACAACCTCTTCTTTGAATGCCGTCGATATTAAAGAATTCGAACGAAATGGTAAGAACTGGGTTAAGTTCCACCTAGAAGACCAAGGACAAGCGGCAGAAGACCAAAAATGGATTGAAGCGCCTGTTGTACGTTATGTGAAAATCCGCCAATCAACGAATGATCAGACAGAACGTCGAGCTGTGATTGAATTATGGGTTAAAGTTGGAAAAATCCATGAAAAAGCGCAATTTACATTGGCGGATCGCTCTCAAATGAGTCACCCTGTATTACTAGGGCGCGAATTTATCAAAGACATAGCGCTAGTAGATGTAAGTAAAAAGTACGTACAAACGGAAGTTAAATAACAATAGTAGGGTAAGCTATGACGTCAAGAATTCCATTTTATATCTCTATATTCCTGCTTATTGTGGCAGGTATAACACTGAGTATGTTCAGACATACGACCTACGGTGTACCTTGGACTCCAGGGGAAACCAGACAGGTTTGGGACGTTGAAGCTCGCATCGAGTTCAACGCAGTAGGCAAAGAAGCAAAAGTTTCCTTAGCGGCTCCTCATACTCAGTCTAACTACACACTTATCGGCGAATCGGCTTCATCGCCAGGTTATGGTATCTCTTACTTGAATACCGAATCAGGTCGCCGCGCAGAGTGGTCTATTCGATACGCAGATGGCCCTCAAACTATCTACTACAAAACACAATTCCTAGTCGACAACCAAGCAAAAGTTGATGCTATACCGCCAGAAGGTGAAGTCGCACAGCCAAGCTTCGACGGCCCTGAAGAAGCCGCTTCTTTTGCATTGATTGATAGAGCGACAAAGCGTTCTGCAGACAACCTCACTTTTACCCGTGAGCTCATCAAAACACTTAACGATCCAGACAGCCAAAACTCAGCGCTTATTCTGAATAACATGACTAAAGTGGAAGCGACACACAAGCTACTTTCATCAGCAAACATTCACAATAAAGTGGTTGGTGTTATCGAGCTAGAAGATGGACGTCGTCGTCAATCTATCCAGCAAATGAACCAGATCTGGGATAACGACCAATGGGTTTTATTCTCTCCTGAATCAAGCGAACAGCAAGTTCAGCCAAACCTGCTAATTTGGGATGAATCAAATGTATCTCTATTAGACGTGGTTGGCGGTCAGAACAGTAAAGTTCACTTCTCGATGATTGCTCAGGAGGTGACTCCCACTGAAGCAACCAACAGTAAAGTCTCTGCGGATCAACTGTTAAACCTTTCCATTCATAGTCTGCCGCTAGAAGAGCAAGCGATGTTTAAAACCATCATGCTGATTCCTATCGGTGCTCTGATTGTTGTGTTCCTACGTGTCATCATCGGTCTGAAAACGTCTGGTACGTTCATGCCTGTACTGATTGCGGTAGCCTTTGTACAAACACAATTGGTAACGGGTATTGTCGGCTTCCTACTTATCGTAGGTACAGGTCTTATTATTCGAAGTTACTTATCCAAGCTCAACTTACTGCTGGTCGCCAGGATATCCGCCGTAATCATCACGGTAATCATGATTATTTCTGTATTCACTGTGGTCGCGTTTAAAGTGGGTCTGACTGAAGGTCTATCCATTACGTTCTTCCCAATGATTATCCTATCTTGGACTATCGAACGTATGTCTATCCTATGGGAAGAAGAAGGCGCGAAAGAAGTAATGCTGCAAGGTGGTGGTTCTCTATTCACTGCGGTTCTTGTTTACTTAGGCATGACTAACCCGTTCATTCAGCACTTAACGTTTAACTTTATTGGTTTACAACTTGTTATTCTAGCGACCATCTTGCTACTAGGTAACTACACAGGATACCGTCTAACCGAGCTTCGTCGCTTTAAACCGCTAGCGGAGGACTAAGTTATGTTTGATCAGTTTACTTCACCGTTTAGGTTGAAAGACAAAGGCATAATGGGAATGAACAAGCGTAACCATAGTTATATTGGTCGCTACAATGATCGTTCCAAGTATCCACTCGTTGATGACAAGCTTAAGACGAAGATCATTGCTGAACAGGCTGGTGCTACTGTACCAAAACTGATTGGCGTGATTGGTCATCAAGCTGAAGTAAAAACAATCCACAAGATGGTAAAAGAGTGGCCGGGTTTCGTAATCAAGCCAGCTCAAGGCAGTGGTGGTAAAGGTATCCTTGTTGTGACTTCTCACAAGGACGGCGTTTACACCAAGCCATCGGGTTCGACTATCAATGAAGAAGACGTAGAGCGCCACATCAGTAACGCTCTCGCGGGTCTTTTCTCACTCGGTGGTAAGAACGATGTTGCTGTAGTTGAAAACCTCATCAAGTTTGACGAGTGTTTTGACGGCTTCAGTTACGAGGGTGTACCAGATGTACGAATCATTGTATTCAAGGGCTACCCTGTAATGGCGATGATGCGTCTATCGACTTCGGCTTCTGATGGTAAAGCTAACTTGCACCAAGGTGCTGTGGGCGTAGGTATTTGTATCGCTACGGGTAAAGCCGTTCGTGCGGTTCAATTTGACCACCCAGTGACTCACCACCCAGATACGGGTAAAGAGTTGGCGCTACTACAAGTACCCCATTGGGAAAAGCTGCTGACACTTGCATCAAGTGCTTGGGAAATGACAGGCCTTGGTTACATGGGTACGGACATGGTTTTAGACCAAGAAGAAGGCCCGATGGTACTGGAGCTAAACGCTCGCCCTGGATTAGCAATACAGATTGCAAACGGCGCAGGTTTATTACCTCGCTTGCATCATATTGAAAACCTGGGCACACCGGCTGAATACCCAAAACCAGCAGAGCGCGTTGCCTACGCTGCTAAGCAATTTGGTGTTCACGGTAGCGAAATTGTTCAAAACTAAGCTCATCTAAATTAAAGCGAAACGACTCAGTTATTGATACTGAATCTAGCTCGATAAAAAGGCCGCATAACTCTGAGAGTTACGCGGCTTTTTAATGCCAGCCGTCTTCACCGAGCTAATATGATTAAGCCTCTGTTACTTCACACTCAGGCTCACGAATAGGATCAATACGCACAGCCGCCACCTTAAATTCAGGGATCTTCGCGTGTGGATCAGTCGCTGTGGTAGTCAAACGGTTAACTGGTGATTCAACAAAATGGAATGGAATAAATACCACACCCTTTTGCATTCGTTTAGTCACAAAGGCCGCGATTTCGATTTCACCACGACGTGTTGAGACCTTAAGCATCTGACCATTCGAGATACCTAGCGCTTCAGCATCATGAACACTCACCATGGCACGCGGCCCTGCTAAGTTATCCAACCCTTTTGTTTTACGTGTCATGGTTCCGGTGTGGAACTGTTCTAGAATACGGCCTGTCGTTAATACTAACGGGTATTCCGCATCCGGTAGCTCAGCAGCGTATCTAAACGGAATCGCCTCCATTTGACCACGCCCACGCGTAAATTGGGTCTGGTGCATGATACGTGTGCCATCAGGGTTGTTCTTATTACTTGGCCATTGCACGCCGTTCACCGTAATGTTCTCCCAACGTAAACCACCATACTGTGGCGTGACACGCGCTATCTCATTGGTGATATCAGCAACCGAGTCATATTCCCAATTGCCGCCCATCGCATTAGCCAACATTTGGATAATCACCCAATCTTCTTTCGCTTCACCTGGAGGCAATACCGCCGGGTTAATACGCTGAACACGACGCTCGGTATTAGTAAAATGACCAGACTTCTCAGCAAACGAGCAAGACGGTAGCACCACATCGGCATATTGAGCGGTTTCGGTTAAGAAAATATCTTGAACCACGAGGAAATCTAACGCTTCAAGACCTTCAATCACATGCGCTTGGTTCGGGTCACTCAGCACTGGGTTCTCGCCCATTACGTACAGACCACGAACATCTCGATGACACGCTCCATCAATAATTTCGGTCAACGTTAAGCCTGTTTCAGCCGGTAGGTCAGAAACACCCCACTCCATCGCGAATTTTTGACGAACCATTGGGTTGTACACTTTCTGATAACCCGGAAGGTTATTTGGCAATGCGCCCATGTCACACGCACCCTGAACATTGGATTGACCACGTAATGGGTTGATACCGCCGCCTTCAATTCCGATATTGCCACACAAGAGCTGTAGGTTAGCGATTGATCGAACGTTATCGTGACCAGTGGTATGTTGCGTAATGCCCATCGAGTAGTACACCGCTGTACGCTCTGCAGTACCAATCAATCGCGCCATTGCGAAGATGTCTTCCGCTTTAACGCCAGTTACCAGCTCCACTTTGTCTAGTGAATAACTTGGTGACATTACCTCTTGAAGCAAGGTATCAAAGCCATCCACACGGTCTTCGATATACTCTTGGTCGTACCAACCGTGTTTGATGATTTGCTGCATCACACCATTGATCAACATTACATCAGTACCCGGTCGGTGCGCTAAATAAAGTTCAGCATGGTCAGCAATATCGATTCGTTTTGGATCGGCAACGATCAATCTCGCTCCACCATGTCTCACAGCTTGCTTGATATGTGAGCCAATAATTGGGTGTGCTGACGTGGTGTCGGAGCCAATAATAAAGATCACATCTGAGTGCTTGATGCTTGGAATATCATTGGTCATCGCCCCGCTACCTAGCGAAGCCTCTAAACCAGTAACAGTAGATGCGTGACAAAGGCGCGCACAGTGATCGACGTTATTGGTACCGAGTTCACGACGTATGAATTTTTGGAAGGCATAGTTGTCTTCATTGGTGGTTTTCGCCGACGAGAACCCCGCTAAAGCGTTACTGCCAAAGCCTTGCTTAATCGCAGTAAACTTCTCGGCAATAAGCGTAATGGCTTCTTCCCAACTCGCTGGTTGTAACCAGCCATCTTTACGAATTAACGGTGTTGTAAGGCGGGCATCACTGCCGACGAAGTCGAAACCGAAACGTCCCTTAACACACAGCATGCCCTCGTTGACCGGAGAATCACCGCCCTCGATATAGCGGATTTTGTTTTTCTGCTCATCGATATGCATGGTTAGCTTGCAGCCGACACCGCAATAGGTGCAGATGGTATCGACTTTCTTGAGTACGTCTGTGTCTCCCTGCTTTCTGTCGCGAGCATCCACCATTGCACCGGTTGGACACACCTGAATACACGATCCACATTGAACGCAGTTTGAGTCGCCCATTAAGGTCTTATCTGCCCCAAAGTTAGGGCGACATTCAGGTCTTGATGCAGGCTTGCCATCCGATTGATTCATGAAGCTTAGAACGCCATGAACATTCTGTTCTCGACATGCTTGAATACACTGGCCACAACTAATACAGCGGTTGGCGTCAAAGATAATGAACTCAGAACTGTCATCGACCGAAAATTTTTGCCTTGTTAACCCGACCTTCGCTTCTTCAGCACGAATCGCCTGCCAACTCTCATTCGAAGCCACATCGATTTTGTATTCAGGATGGGTTTGCGTTGCTTTGTATTCAGTCGAGTAGTCTCGTAGGTCGCAATCTGTATTAGCTTGGCAGCCACACTCTAAACATCTTGCAGCTTCAGCGATTGCATCGGCATTATCAAACCCTGTTTCTACTTCATCGAAGCTTTGTTCACGCTGTTCGGGCGTTAGCTCAGGCATGATCTTTCGCGCCATGCGTTGTATAGATTTGTATTGCTCAGGATCCACCGCTTTGAGCTGTTTGTGCTTTCTTGAGTTAAACGGTTTAGCCGGAATATTTTCCATATCACCATGGAAGAAGCGATCGATCGCTTGTGCAGCAATACGCCCATCCCCCACCGCTTCGACTGCGGTTGCAGGGCCGCGTCGGAAATCACCAATACTGAAAATATTTCCGGTTCCGGTATGCATGGTTTGTGGATCAGCATCTGCGGTATTCCAACGAGTAAGAGGAATATCAATCGCTTCATTGTCCATAAAGCTCAGATCAGGCTTTTGCGACACGGCAGCAATAACCGTATCAAACGCTTCAACAAAGAACTCGCCAGTTGGTTTAGGGCTGCGGCGGCCTGAAGCATCAGCAGGACCCAAAGCCATTCGTTCTAATCGTATTTCTGATACATGACCATTTTCATCGGCTATGTTTTCTGCAGGGTTGGTTAAGAAGTGGAACTTCACACCCTCATGTTCAGCTTCTTCGATTTCGTAATCTTCTGCTGGCATCTCATCTCGAGTACGACGATAAATCAGCGTAGTATCCGCGCCATCACGAACTGCGGTTCGAGCACAGTCAATCGCTGTATTACCGCCACCGATCACGGCAACCTTTTTACCAGTGACGTAATGCTGGTCGGTCACGTAATCTTTCAGATAATCGACACCCAAATAACAACCTCCGAGTTCGCTACCCGGGTAATTCATCTCGACCGCTTGCGATGCACCAACGGCTAAACAAACCGCATCAAAATCGTTACTTAAATCAGACAGTGTAAAATCAACACCGAGTTTTTTACCGCACTCAACCACCATTCCGTTGCGACACATCAACTCGATTTCTTTATCTAGAATCGACTTAGGTAAGCGATATTCAGGGATACCGTAACGCAGCCAACCACCCGCTTGCGGCATCGACTCATAGACACTGACATCATAGCCTTCGTTAGATAGGTAATAACCCGCCGTAAGCCCACCGGGGCCACTACCGACAATTGCAATACTCTTGCCTTTATTCGGTTTCTTAGCTGGCATGTAGCTCTCTTGAGCCGCTAAATCCGCGTCGGCAGCGTGTCGTTTGAGTTGGCGAATCGCGATGGATTCATCAACCAAGTTACGACGACATTCGGTTTCACAGAAAGCAGGACACACACGACCAATTGAAAGCGGCATTGGTAATGTCTTTTTGATCACCTCAATCGCTTTGATGTGATCATTTTGAGCAATATGGTGCAGGTAAGATTGGATGTCGACCCCAGCAGGACAGGCTGTTTGGCATGGCGCCTCACAGTCAGCGTAGTGATCGGTCATAATGCGATTCAACGCTTCTTGTCGATGATTCGTTAACTGTTTTGACTGAGTGGTAATATTCAACCCATTAGACACTTCAAGCTCACAAGAGCGAGTAACACCAACGCCATCAACTTCAACGACACACAAATCACACGGCACTTTATCCGCTGTTTTGTTCAAACCACATAAAGATGGGATTTCCAAACCACATGTTTTTGCCGCTTCAAGAACGGTTTGTCCTTGCTCGACGATTCGATATTTCCCATCAATCACGATTTGAATCATACCTAAGTCCTACCTTTACCTTTCGCACACGCGAGTTATCAATAATTAAAATTTAAGTAATACAATATTATTAATATTATTAAATCTATGTCATTACCATACATTATTTGTGGTTTTGTGCGTGTGACCTCAAACAAGTTCCATTGATAATAACCATAAGGCATGAGTGGCCTATCAGTATCGACGAGAGAATTAGGCGGAAGGTGTTCTGCTGTAGAAATAAGGAATAAGAAATTAGATTCAAGGTACAAAAAAGCCCCTAATGATTAGGGGCTTTGTACAAATATCATTGAGTCGCTTTCGAGCTTATAACTCAGTTATCAAGCTTATTGCTCGGCTATCAAGGCTATGACTCGGCTATCAAGGTTATTGCTCAGCTTCTTCAATAAGCTCTTGAACTGGGGATGCCGGTTTGTTTTGAGCAAAACCGCGCAGGCCAACAACATGTACGTGCTCGTGATCTTTAAAGACCTTACGAACCAGTTTGTAGGTTGTACCTTTCTCTGGGCTAATGTTTTCAGGTGCTGCAATCAGAAGTTGCATACCCAAACGGTCACACAGTTCAAACAGCGTAGAGATCGACTTAGAATCCAAACGTGCTGCTTCATCAAGGAACAACAAACGACATGGAACGATGTCTTTACTGCGAAGTCGACGAGATTCCTCTTCCCAGCTCTGAATAACCATCAATAGGATTGACTGACCCGTACCGATCGCCTCACCCGTAGACAATGCGCCCGATTCAGCTTGTAACCAACCATCTGAACCACGGTTAACTTCAACACTCAGCTCTAGGTAGTTACGGTAATCCAGTAGCTCTTCACCAAGAACCTGTGGAGAACGTTGACCCATATCGATATGCGGGTTCACTCGTTGGAACAACTTCGCCATCGCTTCTGAGAAGGTAAAGCGCGTTGATTCAAACAAGTCTTTGTGTTGCTCTTGTTGAGTTGCTAGCCCTGATAGCAAGATCTCGTGGCTTTCACGAATCTTAACGTTCAGACGTACGCCTTTAACCTGACCAAAGTAAATGTTAGACAAACCTTGGTTCAGCATTCGAATACGGTTCTGCTCGCGCTGAATCGTTTTCTTGATGATGCTTGCTACGGACTCAGAGCTGATTGCCAGGCGATTTTCACGCTGCGTCAACTCTTCTGTTAGTCGAGCTAGCTCCACTTCCATCTCTTCGATTGCTTCAACCGGATCATCCGTGTGAATAATATCTTGGCGAATACGCTCACGAAGGTGTTGGTAAACCGCAATGTAGAACAGAACTTTACGCTCTGGATGCGCGTTGTCTTCAGATAAACGCAGCGAATCACGCAGGTCGTCATTGTCGGCTACCGCCAGACGTAGCGCACCCAGTGATTTATCCGACATAGAGCGAAGCTCGCCTGCCGTTAGATAAGCCAGTTCACGTTTATGCAGACGACGTTCAACATCATTCTCACGCGCTAAACGAAGTACTGAACACCAACCCGCTTTCGCTGCAACAACGAAAGTACGAAGCTCGGTGTACTCTTTTTGAACTTTCTTAAGACGCTTAGCCAGTGCTTTCATCTCAAGTTCAGTTGACGTAATCGTACGCTCGTATTCACTCTTACGGCTGCGAGATGTGTGCAGACGCTCTTGAAGCTCGTCACGACGACGTACAGCACGCTCTTCAGCGCCTTCGTCAGCGTTTACGCCGAACTCTTGTAGCTCTTGTTTGAACTCTTGAACCGTTTCTTGCTTCGCTTGATGTGAGCTCTTCAGTGCCGCCAATACTTGGTTGTATTGGTTCATCTGTTCGCGAGCTTGCTTCAAGCCATCGCGGCCTTTGGTTCTTGCTTGTTCAGCTTGAACCAACTTCGCTTTCAGTTGCTCGCTCAGTTCACTGCTCTTATTAAGCAAATCAACAGAATCCGCGTAAGCAAAGTAATGACGACGCTCAATCAGATCAGACAGTGCGAACACTTTGCCTTTTAGCGTTTGTAGCGCGTTGTCTGCTTGACGGTACTCTGCTTCCAAAGCTTCGAATTGCTCTGGGTCAGCGTCTAGTGCAGATACGAACTGTTCTAGAGAAGTAAGCGCCTTGCCGTGCGTATTCAAGTAAGATTTCGCTTCACTTAAACGCTCTAGTTGCGCTTCTAATTCTGCTAAACGCTCAGCCAATGTTTCGTCTTCTAAAATACGAACCATTGGTGCTAATTTATCTAGCGCACCAAGTGCCTGCTTGCTTTGTAGAAGCTGACTGCGTTGCTGCTGCTCTTTAGAGTTAAGCTCAGCCAGAGAACGAACAATTTGATTACGCTTATCACGAATCGCAGCAAGTGCTTGTTCTGGGTCTGCGTTAAACGCAACGTGCAGGTGCTTCGCAACAAAGCTGTTGAATGCTTGATATAGGCGATTCAGCTTTTGAGAGTCAAACGCGGCTTTCGCGTGGTTCTCAACAACAACGTCACGCTCTTCGCGCAATTTCTCTAGACGTTGTTCACGAGCCGCACGGCCAAACAGTGGGATCTCAGGGAAACGTGAGTAACGCATTTGGCGATCGTTCAGCTGAACACATACTGCGCCTTCAAGCTCATCGGCATTAAATGAACTGTCATCAAACGCGTCGACATCGCCTTCTAGGATGTAAAGGTCTTCTGGACAATCATCAAGATCCACCAGCTTCTCTTTAATACCATCAAGATCAGAAACCACAATTGCGTGACGAGCTGGGCCGTACATCGCACTGAAATACGGTGCATCACCAATGGTAATGTCGTCATATATTTCAGAAAGCAGAACGCCACCAAGCGTATCCGCTAAACCTTTCAAACGAGGATCGTTAGAGCCACCCGGAGAAGCTAAGCGTTCAATCTCTTGCTCAAGTTCAGAACGACGCGTCGCCAATTGATCTTTCGCTACCGCTTGAGACTTTTCGTCTTCAAGCACTTGCTGCATTTGAGTCATTACTGCTTGGCTATCTTCTAGCTCAGCATCTGTTTGATCTCTTAGGGCTTCAAGTGCGTCGTTCGCTGTGATCCACGCTGGAGCAATAGACTCAAGTTTTTGAATCTCTTGGTCGTGGTTTTGTTGCACACGACGTTGCTCACTCTTCGCTTCACGCAGCTCTTCTTGAGCGTACTCAAGAGACTCGATCTGCATTGCATGGCGTTCACGTTCTTCATCGAAAACCGCTTCGTCAGTCAGTGAGATGTTGTGTTGCTTTTGGTATTCAGTCGCAAGCTCTTTTGCTTGACGCTGCTGCGCCACATCACGAGCCATGTCGCGGTGCTGAGCACGCCACTGTTGTTCGTTTTCAACAACGTGTTTTGCGTTACGGCCTTTTTCTAACGCTTGCTTAGCACTGTTAGACGCTTCTTTACGCTCAACGTCACCAACGATGCTTTTAACAAGAGCGAGCGCTTTGTCGAACTGTGCAGAGGCAGCAGAAGACATGTCTAGCTTATGTTTAGTCGACAGTAGCGTTTGAGTGCTTGATTCTTCTTGTGCTTTTAGCTCAGAAACCAGAGTTAATGCGCTTTCTGCAGTAATAGACTCATCACCAAGTAGCTGCTTAGTTTTCTCTAATGCTTGAACCGCTTGTTGGTATTGAAGCGCACGAGTCTGCTGAACATCCAACGCTTGTTGGTAGTCAGCAAGCTGAGTTTTCAGGCTATCCACTTCTTCTTCAGTAATGGTTGCCAGCTCTTCGGCAAGAAGTACTCGCTCTTGAGCTTCTTCAACCACCATCATTTGCTCTTCTAGACGCTCGTTAAGCTCTTCTAGATCTTCGCTGTAGCGGGCAATTTTCTCTTGCTGACGAAGTGCAGTTTGAACTAATTGCAGATGATCCGAAGCCGCTTGGTAATCTTGCTCTAGTGCTGATTCTTGATCGACAAGTAACTCTAGTTCTTCTTGAACGCGGTTCAACAAGTTGTTTTGATCAAGCAAGGTTTCACGAGAACCAAACAGCTCACCACGGAACTTCATGGTTTGATCTAACTTGTTACGACGATCGTTTGCATGGCGCATGTAGTCCGCAGCCACGTAGTTCGTAGATTCAGTGATCAAGTGCTTGAACAAATCACGATCCGACTGAGTCGTTTTGATCGCTTCTAGCGTCATACGGTTTTCGCGTAGTGCTGATTCCATGTCTTGGAACGCTTTCTTCACACCACCATTTTGCGGCAGAAGGTAGTCACGCAGAGAGCGTGTAATCGCACTTGAGATACCACCGTAAAGTGATGCTTCAATCAGACGGTAGAACTTAGAACGGTCGCTGCTGTTACGTAGTTTCTTCGGTACTACACCGTACTCAAACATCTGTGAGTGGTAATCAACAATCGAAGAGAAGGCTTTAAAGTGAGCGCCTTCGTATTGCGCTACCGCAGCTTTCACATCGTTCAACTGACATACACGCGCATGGCTGTCTGAAACGTTCTGAATCAATACATCCGTTGGTTTCACGTGGCTTGGAAGGCCTTGGATAACGAACGGCTTGATGTCTACTTTCTTGTCACGACCCGCAACTTGCTGCAGCTTAACTGCAAACAACAGGCGTTGATTACGAGAGTTAACAACATCTAGCGCTGCATAACATGCGCCTGGCTGAAGCTTACCGTAAAGGCCTTTATCACGAGATGACTGTGAGCTACCCGCTTCCGTTGTGTTACGGAAATGCAGAAGGCTTTGATCAGGGATAAGTGCTGTGATGAATGCCGCCATTGTGGTCGACTTACCTGCACCGTTACCGCCAGAAAGCGTTGTAACCAATCCATCAATATCAAAAGTACGCGCAAAGAAGCCGTTCCAGTTGACCATGGTTAATGATTGATACTTACCTCTTTCAATCATGCTTCACCTTCTACTTTTGTTTGTTCGCCAGCATTTGACTCAAGGTCAAAGTCAGCTTGATCGTTAAAAATGTCTTGTTGACCGTTTTCGTCTACGTCTGCATCTACTTCTGATGTGGCTTCCGCTTGTTCTTCATTCAACAAGCTACCTTGGTTAGGCTCTTGGGTATGCACCACAGCTTCACCATCACGGATAAGACGTAACTGCGCTTCTTTCATATCATCGCCAACACGAACGTCAGCGCCAAAACGGAATACCGCTTCGCTGATACGGAACTTGCCGGTTTCACCAATCGCAATCAACATACCGATACGGCGTAAGCGACGTAGAGAAGTACGTACTTTTTCGAACAGCTTTTCTTTATCTAGGTCAGAACCAGACGCACGGTTGGTTGCTAGCTTCATGAGTTTTTTCTCATCCGCTAACGACATCAACTCATCAAACAGTTCTTGGTTGGTGAAGATACCTTCATGAGCAAGACGTTCTGGGCTTAGGTATAAGAAACACAACACCTTTCCAACCAACATGTCGAGCTCAGACAACACACTACGACCAATCAGAGACGTAGAACGCGGACGCAGGTAATAGAAACCTTCCGGCGCTTTTACCAATTCCGTATTGTAGCGTTGATAGAAATGCTGAAGCTCAACTTCAAAATCAGACAGCAACGCGTGGTTATCTAGGTCTTCTGTTGAAACATGCTTACCTGAACGCAGCATGCTATCTAGCGCAGGGAACAGTGGGTTCGCTATCGCTTTTACCAGTTTCTCTGGCATGTAATCATCAGTACTTGTTAATGACATTTGCTTGTACCTTTGCACCGAAATCGTTAATTGCCTGCCAATCTGGCTGAATAGCCTGATAGTCAGACTCTGAGTAACCTAAGCGCACGGCTTGGTCGACAACAATTCTGGCTAAATCAAAATGGTGTGTGCGAGGGTGTGCAGCGAGGTAATCGCGTAACACAAGGCCAAGATCAATTGGCGCGCCTTGCTGTTTGTGAGCTTTTAACATCTCTGCAATTCGATCTGAAAGCAGGTCATTTACTTGCTCAAATTCTTCGTACTCTACGTCGATTGGTGCTTGTCCCATCACTTCGTCATCACGAAGCACGAGCGCTTCATCACGAAGATCCGTCAGCTTCTCAGCATCGGCGTAGGTCAATAACCAAGGCGCATCAAAGTAGTCAGTGACTGACTGACGCAAGCGCTGGCTAAAGGCGCGGTTTTTATCCATATCAATCGCGGTACGGATGAACTTGTGAACATGGCGGTCGTAGCCGATCCATAAATCGATGGCTTGTTGGCCCCAACTGGTGATTCGGTCTAGCTTCATCTGCAAGCCGAACAGGGTTTCGCCAACGAACTCGAGTTCATCGTCACCGTAAACAATTTCTTGAATATCGAGGATCTGTGTTTGCAGTTCATCCCCCGCCGCTTGCAAGGTGTCTTGCAATTCTTTTAGTGTGGACGAGGTTTCTGAAAGCAAGGTTTCACAGTTGTTAATCGCCTCTCGCCAATCCTTGTTTAAAAGGTCGGCAATTTGCTGTTTAACGGTTTGCTGCTGCTCATCCATAACACGCTGGTTAAGATCAATCTGATCGAAAATTTCACCAACAGAATACTTGAGCACGCCGTAAACATTCTTTCTCCAATGTCCTGGAGTTCCGCCTTTTTGTGCTGCTTCAATGGCTTTTGCCATCTCGTCCGCAACCATAGAAAGCTGGATAGACAGTTTTAACTTAGAGAACTGACGGTGGCGTAAGTAATAATCTGAAATACCAATCGCCAATGGTGATAAGCGATAAATACTCGCACCATCGGTGATTTCGCTGGTAAAGCGGCTAATCAACTTCTGTTTAACTAACTCGTTGATGGCATTGTTGGCACGAAACGCGGACGCTTCGCCAGTATCTTCAAACAGTCGAGTGACGATGGTAAATGCATCGTGCAGTTCACCCTCGCCCAACTCTTCATCGAACCTTTCATTGCTTAGTACTGCGATAGCAATCAAAAATGCTAAGCGCTCTGGTGGCAAGTTTAATGAAAAATCATGCTGCTTGACCCAGCCCACCAACTCATCAATTGGCTGCTCTTCGGCAGTTTGAGTCATTTCACTCATTGTGGTTCCTGTTACTGTTCTTCGTCATATCGAATGTATTAGATATGACGCCTATTTCTTTATGACGCGGGCTTCTTACGATTGCATAGCGCATGTTGTGGCTTCTTTTACCACATTCACCGCTGTTATTGCGCAGGTTTTTGAGCCCAAACGTGAATATAACGGCCTAGTGACAGATATGGCTCTTGGCGACATAGCTGTTTTTCCAGTTCCAATACATCTTCAAATTGGTAATCGCCCATGTACTCCATATTACCTATGTAGTCACTGAAAGAGCGAATGCCTGATTTACCACAGATTTCTAGACCAGCGTCTTCTATCCATTGATAAACCTCTTCCGGCTTCAAGCCTTTTTGTGGTTGCAGCTTAAACCGTTTTCGATGTGGCATCCCATTCAATACATGAGGAATGTTGCCACAAATCACATTTTTCAGGACTAATCCGTGGTGGTTGTAAAACATTATCGAGGCAACACCACCTGGCTTAACTTGTTCAAGCAATAAATCAAGCGCCTCTTTAGGATCGGCTAACCATTCCATTACGGCATGAAACATCACAAAATCGACTTTCTCATCGAGATGTTCTGCGACTTTTTGTACCGGTGAATGAATAAATCGATATTGCTCTAGCAAACCCGCTTCGCTGATACTTTCTTCGGCGAGCTTCAGCATTTCAGAAGAGAGATCACACAGAGAAACGTTATGCCCAAGCGACGCAATTTTTTGCGACATCTGCGCAAGGCCGCCTCCAGCATCAAGCACATGCAGCGGCGAAGCTGATTGCTCAAACTTGCTCAAAGCTTGTTCTAAATCTTCCCATACGATGATCTGACGGATCTCTCCTTTGTCAGAGCCGTAAATATTTTTTGCAAATTTGTGGGCAATATCGTCGAAATTACGGTCTTCAGTCACGGCTACTTGAGTTATTATGTCCTATCGTGCCTGCTATTCTGTCACAGGAATTTCAGGAATAAAGAGGCGATGTCTCTTTTTACTACTAAGTGATGTTTTTTCGGACTATTCGGATATGTTTGAGCTGAAAAAAGTAGTGTCTTCGCTATTGATGCCACTGCCAGCAATGTTAATTCTCGCTTTTCTGGGTTTAGCCCTAGTGATGTTTACTACCAAAAGGAAGACTGGTTGCCTAATCACCCTCTCAGCCCTATGTGGTATTTTCCTAATCGCTTTCCAGCCAGTTTCTAGTCAACTTTTAATGCCAATGGAAAGGCAACACACCGCATTTTTACCTGTCGATGAAACCGTCGATTACGTGATGGTTCTTGGAAGTGGTCACGTCGTAGACGACCAAATTCCACCGACATCAGAACTTAGCCGCACCGGCCTGATGCGTTTAAGTGAAGGGATTCGTATTCTACGCCTCTACCCTGGTGCAAAACTCATTTTGTCTGGCTATGGCGCAGGCACTGAAGTAAGTAACGCAAGAATGATGGCTAAAGTGGCTTTAGCACTTGGCGTAGCAAAGCCCGACATCATTCTGCTTGAAACCGCAAAAGACACTTGGGAAGAAGCCCGCCAAGCCGCTGCGTTCGTTAAGAATAAAAGAATGGTGTTGGTGACTTCAGCGAGCCATATGACTCGCGCACTGAACGAATTCAATGCTGCTGGAATGAAACCACTGCCTGCACCAACCAACTACCTTGCACAAGAAGGCGTTGTTGAGCCTTGGAATAAGTACATGCCAAAAGCTCTCTACCTTGAGCAGACTGAGCGTTACTGGCACGAAACCATGGGATTAGTTTGGCAAGATTTACGTGATTGGCTTGATACAAGCAATGACATTGTTGAAGAGCCGGTGATTCCAGAAGCTTCCAGCTTAGTTGAAGATGACGGTGAAGTTTCTGCGGCTCAGCCTCAATAAGCCCATTGAATCTTTAAACTCATCTTAAGCATACAGAGTCGCCAAGTATTTGTAGATTCTCTGGTCGTTAACAGTAAAAGCTGAGTAATAAAAAAAAGCCGAGACATCAATGATGTCTCGGCTTTTTACGTTTAAATGTCGTTGTTAATTAATCACTCCCGAAGGAAATCAATCACCAGCGAACATGTAACCTTCACCGTGAACCGTCACAAAAATTTGTGGGTTCTTAGGATCAAACTCCATTTTTGCACGCATACGACGAATCAATACGTCGATAGTACGGTCATTAGGCGCGTCCACTCGGTGGCTAATCATATTCAAAATACGTTCGCGGCTTAATACTTGGTTAGGGTAAGAAGACAATGCCACTAGCAGTTCGTATTCTGCTTTGGTCAATTTCACCGGTTCGCCGTTTTTGCTTAACGCACGACGAGGGATATCAAATGTCCACTCACCAAAACGAACCACAGACTCATCTGATATTTCTTCGACTGCGCCCGCTGCTGTTTTACGAGCAGCAGAAATACGCCAAAGTAGGTTTTTAACTCGAACTAATAACTCGCGAAGTTCGAAGGGTTTAGTAACGTAATCGTCAGCGCCCATTTCAAGGCCAACGATTTTGTCGATGCTATCCGTGCGTCCAGTAACTAAAATAATTCCAATGTCTGATTGACTGCGTAATTCGCGAGTTAGCATCAATCCATCTTCGCCTGGTAAGTTGATGTCCAGCATAATGAGGTCAACGTTGTTTTCTTCTAACACGTTTCTCATTTGAGCGCCGCTTTCTGCTTCGCTCACTGTGTAACCCTCGTTCTGGAAGTATCCAACCAGTTTACTGCGGGTTACCACATCATCTTCTACGACTAATACGTGATAGCTCATCTACACCACTTTTCTTATTTAATAGTTTCAGTGACTATTCTATTCATAACTAGTAACAATTCTAGTGGTACAGAAGATAAAAGCCAGAAACATGGATTTTTTTTGATACAAGACAATCTTAAACCTTGCTATTTATCGTCCATCGCAATTCAATATAGGCATTACTACTAACGAGTAACTTTGCGTTTCGCAAATAACCTTGTTATTCAGCCTTGGTGTGCTTATGCCCAAGTGACTTCAAGATGCATATAAGCAACATCACAAGACTAAGTCAGGATCTAACAAATGAAAGATACGAAAGCGTTCAACGAGCAAAGAGCAGAAATATACTGGTGGCTATCAAGCTTATTTGCCAAAGAGCTCACTCAAGAAGAACTCGATCACTACCACTCTGTTGAAATTCGTTCTTTCCTAACTGGTTTAGGCGAAAATGAGACACTAAAGCCAGCGATTGATAAGTTAGTGGATGCGCTGAACCGCCTACAAACTCGTGAAGATGCTCAGCTAGAACTGTCTGCAGACTTTTGCGATCTTTTCTTAAAGACAGATAAGCACGGCGCTCTTCCTTACGCTTCAATGTATATCGGCGAAACTGGCCTTTTGAATGATAAGCCAGCAAAAGATATGGAAGAGATCATGGCTAAGCACAACTTAGTGGTGAACCAAGACCTAAAAGAACCAGCTGACCACATCGCTATCGAACTCGACTTCCTTGGCAACTTGATCATCCGTTCTAATGAAACGGAACTTGAAGAAGAGCTAGAAAAATCGTTCATTGTTCAACAGCAATTTATCGAGCAACAACTTCTTACTTGGGTACCAAAGTTCAACGTTAAATGTCATGACGTTGACGAATTCGGTTTCTACGCATCAGTCTCATCTCTGCTACTTGCATTCTGCAAATTGGACACCCAATACCTCGCTGGTGAATAAGCTTATTGGATGACTCGTTAAATAAATTCAGAAGAATGTGACAATTCACCCGGATTTCCGGGTGAATTTTATTGCGAGTAATTTCTAGTCAGTCTAAAATTGTGACCGCAAACGATAAAATATGAAACATTCACGAAATGCTATGCTTATTATAGTTTTGAGCATTTCGGTGTTAAGACAAGCCGCTCAATAGCGGTTTTTTGTTTTTTAGCACTTTAGTACCCAAAGAGCCCTACAAATTTAAGCTCTTAGTTAGGTAGCTTAACGGCTACTTCATTCCGTACTTTGGGAAAGTAGCTTCTAATAGGATAAAACCATGGCCACTATAAAAGATGTCGCTCGCTTAGCAGGCGTATCAACAACAACCGTTTCTCACGTAATCAACAAAACTCGCTTTGTTGCAGAAGCGACGCAAGAAAAAGTAAATAAAGCCGTAGACGAACTGAACTATGCACCAAGTGCCGTTGCTCGTAGTTTGAAGTGCAATACAACCCGTACTATCGGCATGCTAGTTACTCAATCAACTAACCTATTCTTCTCTGAAGTTATCGATGGTGTTGAAAGCTACTGCTACCGTCAAGGCTACACTTTGATCCTGTGTAATACGGGCGGTATCTATGAGAAGCAACGTGACTACATTCGAATGCTTGCAGAGAAACGTGTAGATGGCATCTTAGTTATGTGTTCTGACCTAACTGAAGAACTGAGAGGCATGTTAGACCGTCACGCTGACATCCCTAAAGTGATTATGGATTGGGGCCCTGAGAGTTCTCAAGCAGATAAGATCATCGACAACTCTGAGGAAGGTGGTTACCTAGCGACCAAATACCTCATTGATCACGGTCACTCCAAGATTGCTTGTTTAAGTGGCCACTTAGACAAAGCGGCATGTGTTGAACGCATCGCGGGTTACAAACGCGCACTCAACGAAGCTAAGATTGCTGCCGATGATAACATGATCATTGAAGGTAACTTCGAGTGTGATACGGCGGTTCTTGCGGCAGAGAAAATCATTAAGATGGTAGATCGCCCAACGGCCGTATTCTGTTTTAACGACACGATGGCACTCGGCCTAATGAGCAGACTGCAAGAGAAAGGAATTCGTATCCCTGAAGATATTTCAGTGATCGGCTATGACAACATCGAGTTGGCTGAATACTTCTCTCCGCCGTTAACAACGGTTCACCAACCCAAACGTCGTGTTGGTAAGAACGCTTTCGAAATTTTGTTAGAACGCATTAAAGATAAAGACCATGAAAAGCGTGTGTTCGAAATGCATCCTGAAATTGTTGAGCGAAGCACAGTTAAAACGTTAAATTAATTGATAAATTCAGTTTAATATAATTAAGCGCACCTTTAGGTGCGCTTTTTTTATCAACAACATGAATGAACCTGGTATCATACTAGAAAGATCATTAATTGAAGCAATATCACATTTTGAAATAACAAGTGTGAGCCTCATTCAACAAAAACTTTATTCTATTCAATCAGTCACGCACAGGGCAAATCACTTGAAAGAGTGAGACGCAAAGCTTCCGGCCTAAACCACTCGTTGGTATGGTAGCGGGGTTACCGATGGCAAAATGCAGTAACTACTAATAATTTAGTAATTTACGGCTAATTGACAATTTAATTGCAACATTTTGCTAATCTCTCGGACCTGCTTATTTGGTGGCGTAGTTCAAATACACCGAGATAAATAACATGGATAAACCGATACTAAAGGATTCAATGAAATTATTTGAATCCCTAGGAAAAATAAAATCACGCTCGATGTTTGGTGGCTTCGGTCTTTTTGCTGATGACACTATGTTTGCTCTGGTTGTAAATGACCAGCTGCACATACGAGCAGACAAATGCACAACGAAACAGTTCGAACAACAAGGGTTTCAACCGTACGTCTACAAAAAACGTGGTTTCCCTGTCGTTACTAAATATTTCGCTTTACCTGAAGGCCTGTGGCAAGACCAAGAGAAAATCTTGCAGCTTGCAACGACATCTCTGGGTTTTGCTAAAGAAGAAAAAGCTGAGCAATCTTCAGCTAAGCCTACTCGACTCAAAGATCTGCCCAACCTTCGACTCGCCACTGAGCGTATGTTGAAAAAAGCAGGGATCGATTCCGTAGAACGTTTATATGAATCTGGCTCTGTAAACGCATTTAACGCCATCAAAGAATCACATGCGTCTTCTGTCAGTATTGAACTACTTTGGGCGTTAGAAGGCGCGATCAATGGCACACATTGGTCTGTTATACCGCAGCAGCGTCGTGAAGAGCTTATCAATCGCGTCAATTAACATTGTCAGTGCAAATTATCTATATAACTAAGCCGCATTTACTGCGGCTTTTTTTATATCTGCTGAAAGTTAATCTATGCTTTGCCTGTCTATCTATACTAATGGTATACATTGAAAATTTAGAGGAAGTATCAATGAGTAAGAAAATGATATTGGGTATTGTGTTGGTCGTAACCATCGTCTTGTTAGGCGTCAATTTCGGCCAATACCTAACGCTTGAAAATGCCAAGGCCCAACAAGCCGTTTTAAATGACTACATTGATAGCAACTTCATTGCTGCCGCTGCTATATATTTTGTCGCATATGTAATGATTACTGCTTTCTCAATTCCTGGTGCTGCTGTTGTGACCCTGTTAGGAGCTGCGCTATTTGGTTTCTGGAATAGTTTGCTGCTGGTCTCTTTCGCCAGTGCCATTGGTGCAACTCTCGCATTTCTAAGTAGCCGCTACCTTTTACGTGACTGGATCCAAACCAAATTTGGTGACAAATTAGCAACGATTAACAAGGGCGTTGAAAAAGACGGAGCATTTTACTTGTTTTCTCTGCGTCTGATTCCTGTATTCCCATTTTTCCTTATCAATCTGTTGATGGGTCTAACACCGATGTCCGTGAGTCGTTACTACATTACGAGTCAAATAGGGATGTTACCGGGTACCGCTGTTTTCTTGAATGCTGGTACTCAACTCGCGGAAATTGATTCACTTTCGGGTATCGTGTCCCCTTCAGTACTATTGTCATTTGCCTTACTGGGTGTATTCCCAATCATTGCTAAATGGTTGATGAATAAATTTCGCTCAGCACCTGTGGCTGAATAACGTCTATAACTGAATAACGTATACTTATAATAGCTAAATAACGCATATAGCCAGATAAGGTTCTATCTCAATGAAAATCTTCAGTGCATCGAATCCGACAGAAGCCCACATCATCTGTGGATTACTAGAAAGTATGAATATTGCGTGTGAAGTTCGTGGTGAAGGGTTATTCGGTTTGAAAGGGGAAATCCCATTTACCGAAGAAACTGACCCTTACGTATGGTTATATGAGCCAGAATTGGCGAGCAAAGCCCGGGCAGTTGTTAATGACTACCAGAAACAGCAAGATTCGATCATTTATGAAGAGTGGCGTTGCGGAGAATGTCATGAAGTCAACGAAGCACAATTCGGTTCTTGTTGGCAGTGCGGTGCTGCTTCACCTGAATAGCAGGTTTTGAAAGGTAAAGTGGCTCCAACGGCCTTATATAACAACTCGGTCAGATACCTCCTCCAAATAAAAACGGGAAGCTAAAATTAGCTTCCCGTTTTTGTTTCAATTCTATTCGAGCATCTGTTCTGCTAAAGAATCACTGAATTTGCTTTTGAATAAAAGCGATAGATCGTTGATTAAATTCTTCGGGGTTTTCTACGTTACACACATGCCCACAGTTGGCAATTTCAACTAACTCACTCGACTTATGCGCTTCTACCATTTCTTTTACTGGCTTGATGAACATGTAGTCGCGCTCGCCCATCAAATACAAAGTCGGAATCGGCAACTCTCGGTCTTTGAAGTACTTCATCAATGGGTTCACATCAGCCGTGAGGATAAACCAGCGTTTAAATTCTTTCTGGCACAGTTTTTTGGCTTCGCGTATAAACAGGTTACGTGATTCTTTTTGGCTTTTTTGTGGCATCACAACATAAGCAAAGAGGCTGTATAACCACATGTAAGGAATGATGTGCTTGCTAAGGTTACCCAACTTGATTAACACTTGAGAGCGAGTGTTGAGTTTAGTCACGGCACCACCCAGTACCATTGAACGTACACGGCCAGCCGCTAGTTCTGCAACGTTACGGACAATAATCGTGCCCAGAGACATGCCAACGAAATGTGCAGAACGGATTTTCAGATGGTCTAACACCTTAAGAATATCGAGCGTTACCGCTTTGAACGTATAACGATTCGAAATCAGCTCTTTGAGGATGTTGTCTGATTTACCATGCCCTCTCAAATCAATGAGAAGCAAGTTGAAGTGCTGTTTATACGCTTTGATCTGCTTAAACCAAATGGAGGAACTGCCTCCTGCGCCATGCACAAATACAACCCACTCATCGCTCGTAGGGTGAGTAAATGTTTTATGAAATAGTAAACTCTCAGACATACCTATCGCTTTAATTATTGGAATGGAGCTATGCCTCATCACGAGGCGATGACTAAGGATACCACGCTATTAAGAACTTTAAGTGATAATAGTGTCAAACCTATCATTAGTCATGTGAATACCTACCTCACCTTTTCTACCTGACTAAAATGAGTTTGCAAGCTTTGTCTTCGTAAACGTGATGTGCTCTGACCAGGAAACAAAAAGGCACTCTACAATTAGAGCGCCTTCATTTAGTTCGAGCGGCAGTTGCTCGCCAGCTAACTTTAAAGCTAAGTCAACAAGTTAAAATGCTGAATGATACATAGCTAGGTATTCTTTAGCCGCATCTTCCCAACTAAAATCTTGCTGCATCGCGTAAAGCTGAGCACGCTTAATTTCAGATGGGTTTTGTGCATAAAGCAGTAATGAACGATGTAACACAGCCAATAACGCCTGCGGTGTTGGCTCTTCAAAAGCAAACCCAGTCGCGACTTCAGGATCTTCATCGTAATCATTCACGCTGTCTTTTAAACCTCCCACAGAACGAACAATCGGCAAAGTACCGTAAGCCATGCTGTAGATTTGGTTTAAGCCACACGGTTCAAATTCCGAAGGCATCAAGAAGAAATCAGAGCCTGCTTCAACCAAGTGCGCAAGTTCATTATTGTACGCTTCTACGAACGAGAACTTATCTGAGTGAAGCGCTGATAGCTCTTTCAATTGACTCGCCAAAACCGGATCGCCAGTACCGACAATCACGATCTGAAGATCATTTTTCAAAAACTGTTCGATGATAGGCAGTAAGTAATGAACACCTTTTTGATTCGTCAAGCGACAAACCATGCCATAAACCGCGCAATCGGCAACGGGTAAACCTACATCTTGTTGCAGTTTTTGCTTACAAGCTGATTTTCCGCGAGCCATGCTGTGCTTGGTCGCTTTGTATTTACGAGGAAGGAAAGCATCAGTTTCCGGATTCCAAGCCCCATAATCACACCCATTCAAAATGCCGAACAGATCAGCAGATCTGTGTTGGAATTCTGCAGCCATACCGTGGCTACCTAATTCCGTTTTCAACTCTTCTGCATAGGTAGGACTTACTGCGTTCACTTTATCCGCACACATCACTCCAGCTCTTAGCATAGTGACATGAGTGTCACTCACTGAAGCTTCAGGCGCATGGTAACTGTGCATCTCTGGCAGGAATTGAAGTTCATCGTATGCGAACACACCTTTGAAAACCGCATTGTGGATCGAGATAACACTGCGCGTATTTTCAAAGAAATCGTGTTGTTGATAACGCGATTTAAGCAAGAAAGGAACGAAACCAGTATGCCAGTCATTTGCATGAATGATATCCGGTTGAAAACCAAGCTTAGGAAGCATATCAAGACAGGCTGCACTAAAGAACGAGAAGCGCTCTCCGTTATCAGCATAAGCTTGATTGTTTTCTGCGTACATTTCCGGGCGGTCGAAATACTTGGCACATTCAATACCAAAAACTGGAACGCCTTCTACGCTCAGTTTTTTAACTTGATAAGCCGTATGAGGCCAATGATCGAGTTCAGTCGATAAAATAACTTCTGCTGAATCAATGTTTGGAATGTTTCTATATGCGGGGATAGTCACTCGAACGTCCTGTTCGAGTGTTTGCAACGCTTTCGGCAGTGCCTTGGCTACATCAGCCAAGCCACCACTTTTAATCAAGCCTTCAACTTCAGACGCTACAAAAAGTACCGAGAGAGTCTTAGTAACCAACTCGTGCTCCTTTAGAAATCACTACAACACCATCGTCAGATACGTGGTAATGCTTTTTGTCTTCTGTCAGATTCACACCAATCTGTGTACCCGGTGCGATGTCTGCATCTTTATCAATGATAACGCGGCGCAAGATACAACCCTCACCCACTTTTACATCACCGAGTAAGATACTTTCGCTGATATCACACGCTGATGCGATATTGCTGCGGAAGCCCAATACACTCTTTTCAATACGCGAACCACGTACATAACTACCGCTACACACAAGGCTATCAATGATCTGAATTCGACCATTTGCCGAATCAGTAAACGTAGCTGGTGGTAGTGGCGGGTAATAAGTGTGTAGAGGCCATTTACGGTTGTATAGCGAGAATGGTGCATCTTTCTTAAGAAGGTCCATATGTGCTTGCCAGTACGCATCAATCGTACCTACATCGCGCCAGTAAACTTCTTCTTTCTCACCAGTAATACGGTTGGTGCTGAAATCATAAACAAACACATCACCGCGTGGGAACATGTTTGGAATAATGTCTTTCCCGAAGTCATGTGAAGATTCAGGTTTATCTGCATCTTCCGTTAGTTCAGCAAAAAGTTCTTTCGCTTCGAATACGTAGTTGCCCATTGAAACGAGCGCTGACTCTGGGTCTCCCGGAATCGACTTAGGGTTTGCAGGTTTCTCTTCAAAGCCAATCATACGGCCTTCTGCATCCACCTCGATAACACCGAACTCTGATGCTTCAGCAAGCGGCATACGCAGTGCAGAAACGGTTAACGCTGCTTTCTTTTCTTTATGGAAATCAAGCATTTGTTTGATGTCCATTTTATAGATATGGTCAGAACCAAAAATACAGACTTGATCAGGTTCTTCCAGCTCCATAAAACCCATATTTTGGTAGATAGCATCTGCTGTGCCTTCATACCAACGCTTTCCTTTACGCATTTGCGCAGGAATTGGGTCGATAAAACGATCTGTGATGCCACTGATATTCCAACCTTTTTTCATGTGGTGGAACAGAGATTGTGACTTAAATTGTGTTAATACGTAGATCTTCATAAGATCAGCATTAACGAAGTTGTTCAAAGCGAAATCAATTAAGCGGTAACTACCACCGAAAGGAACCGAGGGTTTGCTGCGAGATTCAGTCAAAGGTCTTAAGCGAGAGCCTTCACCACCAGCAAGAATCATTCCCAATACACCAGCCATTTTATTCTCCATATATCTATAGCTTGTCGATGTCAGTACTCGTAGAGGTGTCTTCCTCTGGGGGATGAGCACTAACACTTATTTCGGTACTTAACGAATATTCATTCACATACAGTGACAATATCCTAAGCCAAACGTTGTTATGCGTGCACTATTCTTTGCACTTGGTTTTATATACGTTATCGACTTTTCGGTCGATTTCAATTTTTAATACGCCATTCTGTGCTATGTAAGCTGATTGCTTTCCTAAGACTTAAAGCAGCTCACACTACACCGTTCGGGCGAAACATTACATTAACACCCGTCACACATCAGGTATACAACTAAACACTGATCTTTGAGTTACAATATTTGAATTAAGTTACATTCTCGTTAAAGTTGCATAAGAAGATATAATTAATCACCTCCATTTATTTCGCCCTGTGAATTTAATAAATTCTCGCAATCGACACACCAAATCAACCAGTTGCATAATTAGTCGTATTTTGGTCAAAAAAAAACAGCCTAATGGCTGTTTTTTCTTCAAATAACGTTCAGTTACTTCTCTTTAGGCTTTTTACGTTTATCCGTAACTTCCCACTTACCATCGATGTACAAAGCAGTCCAACCAGATGGTTTACCATCCGCTTCAGTACGAACGTAGTTCTCTTTTGTCTTACGACTAAAACGAACGACTGTCGGCTTGCCATCAGGATCAGCAACTGGTGCTGATGTCAGATATTGGAATTTAGGTGAAATACGGTCTTTAAAACGCACCAGCTCTTCCACTAATGGCGCACGTGTTTCACGTGATTTAGGAAAGTTGCTCGCTGCCATAAATAGACCAGAAGCACCGTCACGAAGTACGAAGTACGCATCTGAGTTTTCACATGGAAGTTCAGGAAAATGCACTGGGTCTTCTTTAGGTGGCGCTACTTCGCCATTTCTCAGAATCTTACGAGTGTTCTTACAATCTTCACTCGTACAGTCCATGTATTTACCGAAACGACCGTTCTTCAGAACCATGTCAGAACCACATTTGTCACACTCAACAAGTGGACCATCGTAGCCTTTGACTTTGAATTCGCCATGTTCAACCACATAACCTTCACAGTTAGGGTTGTTACCACACACGTGCATCTTACGCTTATCATCAATCAGATAAGCATCCATTGCCGTTTCACAAATAGGACAACGCTTTTTCGCTCGAAGTGCTGCTGTTTCAACGTCTTCTTCAAGAACGTTGATAATACCTTCTTCATCACCAAGGTTGATTGTTGTCTTACAACGCTCTTTTGGTGGAAGTGCATAACCAGAACAACCTAGGAATACGCCTGTCGAAGCTGTACGAATACCCATTTTACGGCTACAAGTTGGACACTCAATATCGGTCTCTACGATATGATTTGGCTTCATGCCACCAGCGTCTTCGTCTAAATCCGCTTTTTCCAAATCGCCAGTAAAGTCTTCGAAGAAGTTATCTAGCACGCCTTTCCAGCTTGCTTCGCCTTCTGCAATTTGGTCTAACTTCTGCTCCATACGAGCAGTAAAGTCATAGTTCATTAGATCATTGAAACTGCCATCTAGACGGTCAGTAACAATTTCACCCATCTTCTCAGCATAGAAACGGCGCTGTTCAACTTTTACATAGCCGCGATCTTGAATCGTCGAGATGATTGATGCGTAAGTTGAAGGACGACCAATACCGCGCTTCTCAAGCTCTTTAACTAGCGCAGCTTCAGTGAAACGTGCTGGTGGCTTAGTGAAGTGCTGTTTAGGGTCGAGTGCGATTAAGTCTAGCTTTTCACCAACCTGTACAGCAGGAAGAATAGTATCTTCATTTTTGCCCATTGGACGTTGAACGCGAGTCCAACCGTCAAACTTAAGAATACGGCCTTTCGCTTTTAACGTGTACTCATCCGCTTTAACGCTTACTGTCGTTGAATCGTATTGCGCAGGTGTCATTTGACAAGCAACGAATTGATTCCAAATCAGTGAATATAGCTTGTGTGCGTCTGCGTCTACGCCGTTTAGGTCTTCCGACTTTACATCCACACTTGAAGGACGAATCGCTTCGTGGGCCTCTTGAGCGCCCTCTTTGCTGCCGTATACAAGTGCTTTAGGTGGAAGATACTGCGCGCCGTACTCAGAGCCAATGTATTCACGAGCGGCTTCTACAGCTTCTGAACTTAAGTTGGTTGAGTCAGTACGCATATAAGTGATGTAACCCGCTTCATACAAACGTTGAGCCAACATCATGGTTTTCTTCACGCCGTAACCAAGACGCGTACTCGCCGCTTGTTGCAGCGTAGACGTGATGTAAGGTGCAGACGGCTTACTCTTAGTTGGGCGGTCTTCACGTTTACATACTTCGTATTGAGCTTTTTCTAAAACGCTAACTGCAGCTTGTGTTTGCGCTTCATTATCGGGTTTAAACGCAACACCGTCTTTCTGAGCGACTTGCAGTCTGAAATCTGTTTTCTCTGCTGTTTTGGTATCAGCATGCACATCCCAGAACTCTTCGGGGATAAAAGCGTTGATCTCGCGCTCGCGCTCAACCAGTAGTTTTACAGCGACTGATTGAACACGGCCAGCGGATAGGCCTCGTGCTACTTTCTTCCAAAGCAGTGGCGACACCATAAAGCCAACAACACGGTCCATAAAACGTCGTGCTTGTTGTGCGTTTACGCCATCAATGTTTAGCTCACCTGGAGTTTCAAAAGCTTGTTGGATAGCATTTTTGGTAATTTCGTTAAAAACCACTCGCTTGTATCGCGTTTCATCACCACCGATGATCTCACGAAGGTGCCATGCGATAGCTTCTCCTTCGCGGTCCAAATCGGTTGCGAGATAAACATGGTCTGCGTTCTCAGCCAGTTTTTGCAATTCAGCGACGACTTTCTCTTTACCAGGTAGGATTTGGTAGTTCGCTTCCCACTCTTTATACGGGTTGATACCCATCTTTTTGATAAGAGCTTTGCGATCTTTTTCTTTCTTGATACGAGCTTTGTCTTCTGGGCTCATACCCTTGGTTGAAACTGCAGCAGCCTTTTGACCAGTACTTTGACCTGCCGTTGGTAAATCACGTACGTGACCTACACTCGACTTAACGACAAAGTCTTTGCCAAGATATTTATTGATAGTTTTAGCCTTGGCTGGCGACTCCACTATAACGAGCGATTTACCCATATTGACTCTAACGTCCTTAATCACGATGCTTCAGCACCAACAATTTAGCTTGTGGGCTTTTACGCATGATATTCTAAATTCATTGCTTCTTTTTTTACTATTGTGCGAGATTACTAGAAGATCAACCGCTTTTTTCAAAATTGGATCTGATCGCTCGACAATTCGACGACTCATAGATAAAAGGGTCACAATATAAGAAGCTATAAAGTACTCACTAAGAATACTTGCAAGAGCCTATTCATCAGGCATTACGTCTAAACGGGCTCATACTAAGCTTGTCCGCGAATCTAACGCGAGCCCCATTCAATTATTTTTGCCGTAAATCACAAAATAAATTGTGGATGTTTGAAAAGACTCTCTTAATCGGTTGTGAAATCATTGAATTTCTAGTTCGACACCATAAACTCAACGTTATATTCAGTTATCAGAGATAAACTCATGACAAAGAAAGTAATAGCAGAATTTGATTTACTGCTTATCGCAAACCAAATTATCCAATCACATGATGACTACATTGAAGGCATGCGCGCAAACAGCGTAGTAGAAAAAGACGATGTACTCGTCTTCAAAGGTGAATACTTCTTAGACAGCAATGGAATGCCGACCGAGAATACAACCGCGGTATTTAACATGTTTAAATACTTAGCGCACCACCTTTCGAAAGAATTTACAATTCAGCAATAATTAAAAAGCTTGCCACTTAGGCAAGCTTTTTTGTTCCTAAACCTTTACATACTAAGCATTTTTATAGACTTAGCATTTTCAGCTTGTCGAAGTAATCAGGGAATGTCTTTGACGTACAACCTGGATCATTAATCGTCACAGGCGTATCGCTCAAGGCAACCAGCGAGAAACACATCGCCATACGGTGATCATCGTAAGTATCAATCGCCGCATGAGTCAGTTCAGCCACAGGGTTAACAATAATGTAATCTTCACCCTCTTCCACTTCAGCGCCGACTTTGCGTAGCTCTGTTGCCATTGCAGCCAAGCGATCTGTCTCTTTCACACGCCAGTTGTAGACATTACGGATTGCCGTTGTGCCTTTCGCAAACAATGCGGTTGTCGCGATAGTCATCGCAGCATCTGGGATATGGTTATAGTCCATATCAATGCCTTTCAGCTCGCCACAACGAGAAATAACGTAGTCGTCACCCCATTCGATTTCCGCACCCATTTTCTCAAGCGCATCAGCGAATTGGATATCACCTTGGATACTGTTTTTACCAATACCAGTGACCTTAATCTCACCACCTTTGATAGCAGCGGCTGCAAGGAAATATGACGCAGATGATGCATCACCTTCAACCAAGAAATCACCCGGTGCCGAGTAAGATTGCCCGGTAGGAATCACAAACTCTTGGTAATCATTATTGATCACGTCCACACCAAATTGCTTCATGATGTGCAGCGTAATATCGATGTAAGGTTTAGAAACCAATTCACCGTCAATTTTAATGGTCACTTCACCTTCAGCTAAAGGCGCAGCCATCAAAAATGCCGTCAAAAATTGACTAGAGATCGAACCGTCGATAGAAACCGTACCGCTCTTCAAACCGGTACCTGTGATCTTCAATGGCGGGTAGTTTTCGTTCTCTAAATATTCAACGTCGGCACCGGCTTCTCGTAGTGCTGTTACTAAGTGGCCAATTGGGCGCTCTTTCATGCGAGGCTCACCAGTAAGAACGTATTCACCGCGACCTAAACATAGTGCAGCCGCCAACGGACGCATCGCCGTACCCGCATTACCTAAGAAAAGCTCTAGGGCTTTGTCACTTGAAAATGCACCACCAACACCTGTCACTTCACAAACGGTTTTGTCTGCAGACAACTGATAATCAACACCTAACTGAGTCAATGCATTCAACATATGACGAATATCATCACTGTCTAGCAAGTTTGTTAGGCGAGTGGTTCCCGTAGAAAGTGCAGCCAAAAGAAGTGCACGGTTGGAAACGCTTTTTGAACCAGGTAGGTTAACTTCCCCGTTCACTTTTTGAATTGGTTGTAACGTAAGGCTTTCCATTAAATCTTATAGTCCTTGTACCACCCGAAGTCACTGGTGCGTATTTATTTTCGGGTGATGAATAATTCTTCGTACTTGCAGACTAACGAACTTTTCCAACGAACTCCAGAGCTAATCCGGCCCAAACCGGTGATTAATTAGCCAATCAATCGTATTTATATACTAGTACACGAGATCAACTCGAACACCATCTGAAAAATAGAGAATTCGTACATCATCGCCTCGGTTGAACAGCATCGAGTTATCGACATCTTGGATAATGTTGACCAACTTGTCGTCTTTGGTTTTGACCAATAACTCGACCAGTTTGTACTCTACTTTATATTGTGTGTTACCTCGGTTACGAGCAATACCCGCACCTGCTACTGCACCTACAGCTGTCGCCACTTCTTTACCAGTGCCGCCGCCAAACTGGTTACCAATCAAGCCACCAATCGCCGCACCTAACAAGGTTTCCCAACCATTCGCTTTCGACTCAACGATCTCTTGCTGAGTGATGTATCTGACCGTATCAATCTCACCATAAACCACCTCGTTTACTGGTCGAGCTTGGTTTCTGTTGTAAGCTGCATTTGCCAACATGGGCAAAACAAGTAAAATCCAAAGCAACTTCTTCATGGTAAAACTCCTAAAGACCTCTTGGTCAGTGATTAATCTGTAATGCGGTACTTATGACTATATACCTAACCGAACTTGATACTACTAGTATAGAGTTTCCTTCGCCTTTCGACGCGCTTGATGACCCCAACGGTCTGCTCGCCTTCGGTGGTGATTTATCACCAATGCGAATTTTAAACGCTTATAGCCAAGGTATATTTCCATGGTATGGCCCAGGTGAGCCTATACTTTGGTGGAGCCCTGCACCGCGAGCGGTATTTAATCCTAAGACATTCGAACCGTCAAAAAGTCTTAAAAAGTTTCAAAGAAAGCACAATTACCGAGTCAGCATCAACCAAGCGACGGACAGAGTAATTGGTTATTGCTCTTCACTAAGACCCGAAGAAGAAACCTGGCTAAACAGCGACATGCAGTCAGCCTACCGCAAACTCGCTTCATTAGGTTTCTGCCACTCGGTTGAGGTTTGGCAAGATGATGAACTGATCGGTGGACTTTACGGCTTACAAAGAGGCCAAGTCTTTTGCGGTGAATCGATGTTCAGCCTAAAGACCAATGCCTCTAAAATTGCGCTGTGGTACTTTTGTAAACACTTTACCCGATTCGGCGGACAACTGATTGATTGCCAAGTCATGAACCCTCACTTGGAATCCTTGGGCGCTATCGAAGTAGAAAGAGATGAGTTCCTTAGTGCTTTGAAAATACTTAAAGAAAATCAACTTAGCGATGGATGTTTTAAATCACAATGGCTAGAGGGAACGCCTTCATGAGTTCAGATTTACAACAAATCAGAATTGGATTGACCGATAACCATGCTTGCAGCTACCTGCCACATCTTCAAGAAAGAGTGGCGGTCACGCTTGATGAACACATGCATACTTCAGATAATTATGAAGTCCTGCTCGCCAACGGATTTCGCCGCAGTGGATCGACCATTTATAAGCCACATTGCGATAATTGCTCCGCGTGCCAAGCTATTCGCCTCTCGATTCCCGAGGTCAAGTTTTCCAAAAGCCAACGACGAATCCTCAACAAAGCCAAATCACTACGTTGGGAATTGAAAGACGAGATGGATGACAACTGGTTTGACTTATATAGTCGCTATATAACCGCTCGTCACCGTTCCGGAACCATGTATCCCCCCAAAAAAGAAGAGTTTCTACAATTCTCTAAAAATGAATGGCTTGCCACAAAGTTCATGCACATCTATGATGAGAACAAGTTGGTTGGTATCGCCGTAACCGACATCATGGCTCACTGTACGAGCGCGTTTTATACCTTCTTCGATCCTGATATAGACATTTCGATGGGAACACTTGGCGTTCTATTTCAGATCCAACATGCCCAGAAAGAACAAAAACAATGGTTATATTTGGGTTATCAAATCGATGAATGCCCTGCGATGAACTATAAAGTACGATTTCAACGTCATCAAAGGCTAGTAAATCAGCGGTGGCAAGGGTAGAATACGCGACAACTTTACATATTTTGATTTTAACGGCACAATCAAGCCGTTGAAAACCGCCAAATTTCGAAAGAGGATTAGATGGCTAAAGAAGACGTAATCGAGATGCAAGGCACTGTCCTTGATACTCTACCAAACACAATGTTCCGTGTTGAGCTTGAAAACGGTCACGTAGTGACAGCACACATCTCTGGTAAAATGCGTAAGAACTACATCCGTATTCTTACTGGTGATAAAGTAACTGTTGAGATGACTCCATACGACCTTTCTAAAGGCCGCATCGTCTTCCGTGCTCGTTAATTTTTAATTAGCGAATACAATAAGAAGCGGAGCTTAAGGCTCCGTTTTTTATTGCCTGAGCTTTTTACTACACAAGCACATCAATCTCGCATCTCGCAAGCATAAAAAAACGCACAACCTAAGTCATGCGTTTTATATTTAAGCCTTTGATTTATCAATCACTTCGTTAGTGCATGACCTCTTCTTTAGCACCAACATAGATGAAATCCAATTCGTCTTTTTTCAGGGATACTTTAACCGTACCGCCATCAACCAAGCTACCGAACAGTAACTCGTTAGCAAGTGGTTTCTTAAGCTTCTCTTGAATCACACGTCCCATTGGACGAGCACCCATGGTCTTGTCATAGCCTTTATCAGCTAACCAGTGACGAGCATCCTCAGAAACCTCTAAAGACACGCCACGAGCGTCCAGTTGAACCTGAAGCTCGACAATGAACTTATCAACTACTTGGCTAATCACACTTGGGTCAAGGCTGTTGAACCAAATGATATTATCAAGACGGTTACGGAACTCAGGAGTAAATACCTTCTTGATTTCGCCCATCGCATCTGGCGCATGATCTTGTTGGATCAGGCCGATCGATTTCTTCTCGGTTTCAGCCACACCTGCGTTGGTCGTCATCACTAGAATCACATTGCGGAAGTCCGCTTTGCGACCATTGTTGTCAGTTAGCGTGCCGTTATCCATTACCTGCAGTAGCAAGTTAAAGATATCTGGGTGAGCTTTCTCGATTTCATCCAGTAACACAACAGAGTGCGGGTTCTTGATTACGGCATCCGTTAACAAACCACCTTGGTCGTAACCAACATAACCAGGAGGCGCACCAATCAAGCGGCTCACTGAGTGTCGCTCACCGTACTCAGACATATCAAAGCGCAGAAGCTCAATACCCATCAACTTAGACAGCTGAACAGTCACCTCTGTTTTACCGACACCAGTAGGACCAGCAAACAAGAATGAACCAACAGGTTTATTGTCTGCACCCAATCCAGCACGGGTCAGCTTAATCGCTTCACTCAATACATCGATTGCAGGGTCTTGTCCGAATACCAACATTTTCATGCGCTCATCCAGTTTCTGGAGTGTATCTTTGTCTGAAGACGATACTGACTTTTCAGGAATACGCGCCATTTTCGCAACCATTGACTCAATATCAGCCACGCTTACCGTTTTCTTACGACGGCTTGCAGGTGCCAAACGACTACGAGCGCCCGCTTCATCGATTACGTCAATGGCCTTATCAGGAAGGTGGCGTTCATTAATGTATTTAGCTGACAGTTCCACAGCGGCACGCAACGCTTTGTTGGTGTAGCGCACTTCGTGGTGAGCTTCGTATTTTGGCTTCAAGCCAATCAGGATCTTGGTCGTATCGTCTAGCGATGGTTCAATAATATCTATTTTCTGGAAGCGACGAGCTAAAGCACGCTCCTTCTCAAAAATACTGCTGTACTCTTGGTACGTTGTTGAACCGATGCAACGTAATTTGCCACTACTTAGTAGTGGTTTAATTAAGTTTGCCGCATCAACCTGACCACCCGATGCAGCCCCAGCACCGATAATGGTGTGGATCTCATCGATGAACAGAATCGCGTCTTCTTCTTTCTCCAGTTGCTTAAGAATCGCTTTAAAACGTTTCTCAAAGTCACCACGATATTTGGTTCCGGCTAACAGTGAACCGATATCTAGAGAATAAATTACGCTGCTCTGAATGATTTCAGGCACTTGTCCTTCAACGATGCGCCATGCAAGACCTTCCGCGATGGCAGTTTTACCTACCCCCGCTTCACCCACTAACAGAGGGTTGTTCTTACGACGACGACACAGAACTTGGATAGTGCGTTCTAGCTCTTTGTCACGACCGATTAGTGGGTCAATATTGCCCTGCTTTGCGACTTCGTTAAGGTTAGTAGCAAAATTTTCTAAACGGTCTTCAGAGTTAGCTTCTTCAGCATTTTCTGCACCACCAAATGAATCGGATGATGAAGGACTGTCGCCTTCGTTGCTCGCTTTGGTAATACCGTGTGAGATGAAGTTAACAATATCTAAGCGACTAATGTCGTTTTTCTTAAGAAGATATGCCGCGTGAGATTCTTGCTCACTAAAAATAGCCACAAGTACGTTAGCACCTGTTACTTCGCTGCGACCTGAAGATTGAACATGAAAAACAGCGCGTTGAAGTACTCGTTGGAAGCTCAACGTAGGCTGAGTTTCGCGAGTTTCGTCGCTTTCAGGGATAAGTGGGGTCGTTTGATCGATAAAAATATCGAGCTCATTGCGAAGAGCATCGAGATCAGCCTGACAAGCTTGGAGCGCTTCCTTGGCCGCATCATTTTCTAATAATGCTAGTAGGAGGTGTTCGACAGTCATGAATTCATGTCGCTTGTCTCGCGCACGAGCAAATGCGCCATTTAAACTCGTCTCTAATTCTTTATTTAGCATAAGTACCTCCTAAGGGAACAACAGTGTTGTTCGAGCAATTTATACTTGCTCCATTGTACATAGTAGCGGATGCTCATTTTCCTTTGAGTACATCGTGACCTGCGCTACCTTTGTTTCCGCTATTTCAGCACTGTATGTGCCGCATATAGCTTTACCTTCATAATGAACCTTGAGCATCACTTCCGTTGCTTTTTCGATATCTAGTGAGAAGAATCGCTCTAGGATCTCGATTACAAAGTCCATGGGCGTGTAGTCATCGTTATTCAACACAACGTTATACATCGCCGGTGGCTTTACTTTTGTTGCTTCTTTCTCCAGTAAATCTGAGCCTGGAGATGCCCATTCAAAGTTTCTGCTCATATCGCTTTGCTAAGGGTTATTTTTCGGAAGTCGTGAGTGTTTACCTAACCCAAATTTACCACATTCACGCTTTACGGTGTACTAAGAAACTGCACCGAGAAACAGTACCAAAAAATATTCCTCTATACTGAGCCTAATCCACCATTTCCATCGCTGCAAATAAAAGATCTCGATTAACAGGATTAACATATGTGATTGATTAAAAAGACACCACAACTATTGATGCTAACGATAAGATTACCGCTAAGTTACTATTTAGTTAATAGTTTGCAGTTAATCTCGAATGTGATTTGTTATTAAAATTGATCAATTTTATACCAATTTGCTATTGACTGTGCTCAATCATTAGCTACATTGGAGCTAAAAGGTTTTTTAATACATTTTTGCAACATGAATTGAAATCAGTAACACGCTTCAAAAATTAACAATAAGGAATAATTACGCAGGGTAGCGTTAATTTCCGTAAGCAATGTACGAGATTCAAGCTATTAGCTGAAATTCTTTAGCTGGTAGGAATGATATCAATCGCACTTACAACAATTGATATAACAACGTTAGTAACAAAATGCATGAGGGATGTATAGCATGGCTACAGGTACAGTAAAATGGTTTAACAATGCCAAAGGGTTTGGCTTTATTTGTCCAGAAGGTGAAGACGGCGATATTTTCGCGCACTACTCCACAATACAAATGGAAGGTTATCGAACCTTAAAGGCTGGTCAGCAGGTCGACTATGAAGTAGAAAGTGGACCTAAAGGCTCGCATGCTAGCTCAGTTGTTCCTGTAGAAGGCAGCGCCGCAAAATAGGCGATTGCCAACTCATGTTAACCTCCAGCAGTCGTCATTAACGGCTGATAGGTAAACAGAATATTGAAACCGCTCATTTAATACCTGTAACACAGGATTACGTGAACGGTTTTTTCGTTTTAGGGGCTATAAAGTTGCTCACTAGACCATTAGTTCACGGGTGTATTCTTATTAAGCTAGGTCTTTGAGGTATTACAAAAGAACAAAAAAAGACGCTTTAACGTTATCGTTAAAGCGTCTTTCGTTTTGACTTTATCTATAACTTAGCTATCAGCCTAAGCAACTCGTTAGCAAATCACGTTCATGAGTGACTAACGATGAGTCCAATCACTATGCATCAATAAACGCGTTTAGCGTTGAGCTTGGGCGCATTAGTGTTGAAACCAATGCATCGTCAAGTAGGTAGTAACCACCTAAGTCGCCAGCCACACCTTGAGCGTTGTTCAGCTCTGCAACGATCGCTTCTTCACTTTCAGCCAGTTGACTTGCCACACCTGCAAACTCAGCAGCAAGATCAGCGTCAGCCGTTTGCTCAGCAAGCGCCTTAGCCCAGTATGCCGCTAGATAGTAGTGGCTACCACGGTTATCAAGCTCACCTACTCGACGTGAAGGAGACTTGTTGTTATCAAGGAACTCACCCGTCGCTTTATCAAGCGCATCAGCTAGAACTTGTGCTTTAGCGTTACCTGTTACTACGCTCAGGTGCTCTAGAGATGCCGCTAGTGCCAAGAATTCACCTAGAGAATCCCAACGCAGGTGGTTTTCTTTCTCTACTTGTTGAACATGTTTAGGAGCAGAGCCGCCAGCACCTGTTTCAAACAGACCACCACCGTTCATTAGTGGAACAATCGATAGCATCTTAGCTGATGTACCAAGCTCTAAGATCGGGAACAAGTCAGTTAGGTAATCACGTAATACGTTACCAGTAACCGAAATAGTATCTAGGCCTTCTTTGATACGAACCAGCGAGTATTGAGTCGCTTCAAGTGGAGCAAGGATCTTAATTTCAAGACCATCGGTATCGTATTCAGGAAGGTATGCTTCAACTTTCTTGATAAGCTGAGCATCATGTGCGCGTGACGCATCTAGCCAAAATACCGCTGGAACACCCGATGCACGAGCACGCGTTACCGCAAGCTTAACCCAGTCTTGGATTGGTGCATCTTTAACCTGACACATACGGAAGATATCGCCTTCCTCTACGTCTTGCTCAAGAAGCACAGCGCCTGAAGCGTCAACAACTTGAACCTGACCAGCAGCTTCAAGGATGAAAGTCTTATCATGAGAACCGTACTCTTCCGCTTTTTGAGCCATCAAGCCAACGTTTGGTACGCTACCCATCGTTGTTGGATCGAACGCGCCGTTCTCTTTACAGAAATCAATAACCGCTTGGTAAATGCTCGCGTAGCTACGATCTGGGATCATTGCTTTGGTATCTTTTTGCTTACCTTCTGGATCCCACATTTGACCAGAAGAACGCAGCATTGCAGGCATAGATGCATCCACAATGATATCGCTTGGTACGTGTAGGTTAGTAATGCCACGGTCCGAATCAACCATCGCTAGTGGTGGCTGAGTCTCGTATACCGCTTGCAGGTCAGCTTCGATTGCTTCTTTCTGCTCTTGAGGAAGCGCATCAATCTTCGCGTAGACATCACCGATGCCGTTATTTACATCAACGCCTAGCTCTTCAAACAGCTGACCGTGTTTAGCAAATACGTCTTTGTAGTAAACCTTAACCGCGTGACCAAAGATCACTGGGTCAGATACTTTCATCATCGTCGCTTTCAAGTGAAGAGAAAGCAGTACACCTTGCTCTTTAGCCGATGCGATTTCTTTTTCGAAGAATGCAACCAAAGCGGCCTTATTCATCACTGACGCATCAATGATCTCTTTATCTTGCAGTGCAAAAGCTGGCTTCAATGTTTTCTTCGCACCATCTTTGCCAACGAATTCAATGCTAACTTCTGTAGCACCTTCAATGGTTACTGACTTTTCGCTACCGAAGAAGTCTTTGTCGTCCATACTTGAAACGTGCGACTTAGAATCTGCAGACCAAGCACCCATTGAGTGTGGGTTCTTCTTCGCGTAGTTTTTAACAGAAAGTGGAGCGCGGCGATCCGAGTTACCTTCACGCAATACTGGATTTACTGCACTGCCTTTGATTTTGTCGTAAGTCGCTTTTACTGCTTTCTCTTCGTCAGTGTTTGCTTCTTCTGGGTAATTAGGAAGTGCATAACCTTTTGACTGTAGCTCTTTGATTGTTGCTTGAAGCTGAGGTACAGATGCAGAGATGTTTGGAAGCTTGATAATGTTTGCTTCTGGTGTCTTAGCCAATTCACCTAGTTCTGCTAATGCATCACCAATACGTTGCTCTTCGTTCAAATAGTCAGGGAAGTTGGCAATAATACGCCCTGCAAGTGAAATGTCGCGAGTATCAACGTTAATACCAGAAGAAGCTGTAAAAGATTGAATGATAGGCAGCAGAGAGTATGTTGCTAGCGCCGGAGCTTCGTCTGTAATGGTATAGATGATCGTTGGTTTTTCAGTAGGCATGAAATTTCCCTATAGTTCTTACAAGCTCATTTAAAGTAGTGAGCATGTTATAAATTGACCAGTAAGCCACTCTAAGAGTGAAAACTGCTTACTCGATAGTCGTACTCTATCTTATTTTTCATGCAATCTTGATGACAGCATGAACCAAATCCGTGAGTGCATTGTTTTAATAAAAGAGCCAGTTATAATAAAACACGAAGGTATAATTAAACAAATCAGGCTTAAGAGTCCATCAACTTGTTCTATTTTGTGTCTTTTAGGCGCGCAAATGATAGCTCAATTCCGTTTCAGTGAAAACTTTTCAGCACACTTCGTTTACATTTTTGCAAGGTAGTTAACATGTCTACTCGCTCACGCAGCGCATCTCGTTCAGACAAACCGGCTCGTTCTGGTGCAACATTAAAACAAAGCGGTAATAGACAAAGCCGAAGCAGTGATAAGAATACCACTGGCAATTCGCACAACAAATCTCACTCAAGCAAGCACCGATATAAAGGCAAGCCTACCAACACAAAACCTAAGGTTGCGCTCGAAGATCGCAAAGTAATTCTGTTCAACAAGCCTTTCGATACTCTAAGCCAATTTACAGATGGCGAAGGGAGAAAAACGCTAGCGGACTTTATTCCAGTGAAAGACGTTTATGCTGCAGGTCGCCTTGACCGCGACAGCGAAGGGTTAATGGTCTTGACCAACGATGGTATTTTTCAAGCTAAGCTAACTCAACCAAACTCAAAATCCCCAAAGACTTACTGGGTACAGGTTGAAGGCGCACCTTCTGAGGAAGATTTAGATAAATTGAGAAAAGGTGTCGAACTAAAAGACGGCATGACACTGCCCGCTCAGGTTGAGGTGATGTCTGAACCTGTTGTGTGGGATAGAACCCCTCCAGTACGCTTCAGAGCCGCGATACCGACAACATGGTTGGCTATTACAATCATTGAAGGACGTAACCGTCAGGTAAGACGAATGACAGCCAATATCGGCTTCCCTACCCTGCGTCTTATCCGTTACTCAATGGGTAATATGAATGTGGGGCAGCTGCAGCCTGGTGAGTGGAAAGAGATTTAACTCATAGCGATATATTAAAGCGAGATTTACGTCTCGCTTTTTTGTACGTGAAGATTGATTACTCTTGGTCAATCATCCATTTACGGAATACTTTACGGTCTTCTTTTGAAGTGCTCAGATACAAAGCTTTAAGTTGTTTCAAAGACTCCGATTTATCTACAACCTGAGCTGATGTGTTAGCCGTTAAACCTTCAGCGTTTACTAGCGTGTTTTCTTCTAAACTTGTAGCATTAACCTTAACTGCAGGACGAACTTGGTTTTCTACAACTAAATAACTCATGGTTACAGCAGCAGCACCACCAACTTTATTATATTCTGTAGCTTCTTCAGAATAACTTCTATTTAGTTGAACTCCGTCACTAGCTAAAATGTCTTCATTTTTGATTAAGGCTTGTCCTTGCTTGTTTTTAATTTCCCAATTCAAGTTTCCAATGTTTTCTTGAGCAGAACGCAAGTTTTTAAACTCAGGCATAGATAAGGTAAGTTCTTCGTTTTTTGCCTCAAATTTAGCGATAATAACAGAACTGTAGACTTTCCTTTGATTATCTCTTTCATCAAATACTGGTTCATATTGAAAAACGATTTGGTTTTCACCGTCAGGTAAAAGCACTGTCTTATCTGCAGAAAACAACCCTTGTTCAAAGTCAGGAACACTCATGTTTACTGAAAGTAAATTTACATTTTCAGGGACATCCAATATTACTTCGGCATCAACTACTGTAGAAGCAACTAACAGCCCCAAAAAAGAATATTTGAAACTTTGCATTATTGTATCCATCCTTATAAAAAATAGGCAAAAAAAAGCCCAACTCTATGTTGGGCTTTTTCTAACAATATATCAAATTACCAGTAAACACGAGCACCGATACCGAAATTGTTTTCGCCATCAACAGTCTGAGGCGCTACAACCATATCACTACCTTGAGCGTTGAAACCTAGAGTACTACCGTCTGCATAACCATACTCAGCATAGACACGTGCCCAGCTAGCGTACTTGTATTCAGCACCAACGTAAACAACGTTGCTATCTTCTAATAAATCGTGATCTTGAGACACGAACTCATAACCACCATATACTGTTGTTTTATCAGCAACGCCATACGTAGCAGCTACTGAGAAACCTGTTTGGTCTGCTTTATCAATAGCAGATTCAACAGAAGATGCCGCAACAGTTGCACCAACTGTTAGAACATCTTTAGAGTACTCAACAGTACCTTCGTAGTATGTGTTCTCAAGGCCTGTAAAACCAGAACCAGCTACATCATCAGTTGTTTGACCACCACCAACGTGGATATTTACGTCACCAACAGAAAAACCAACGTAAAGTTCAGCTAGCTCTTGATTAGAATCATCTTCTGCTAATCCGTATCCTGCTTTTACCCAGAAGTTGTCAGAATCGTAAGAGTACTTTACTTGTGAGTCATGAAGAGCACCGTTCAAAGTAGAGTAAAGCAGTGCAGAACCACCAAAGAAGTATGAGTAATCAGCGCCGTATACATCATCTGATGTAGTCCATTGCTTACCAAATTTGATTGTTCCCGCTTGATCGCTGCTAAAGCCAAAAATGTGGTTACGTACATACATGTCGCCACTGTCTTTCAATGCAAATTCTACTTTACCAAGAACTTTAAGATCATCAGATACATTATATTGAGCGTCAACACCAGCACGCGAAGAACCTGAACCTAATTTGGCATCTTGCCCGTCTAGGAACTTAAGCTCTGTACGTAGTTGACCGTAAAAGTCTACTGCGCCGTCTTCTGATTTATAAATTTCCGCTGCGTTTACTGAGCCTGCTGCTGCAACAACTGCAAGTGCTAATAGAGTCTTTTTCATAATAAATCCACTGCCTTTTCTAAGAATGGGAGATCCTTGCCCGGTTCCCTTTTATTTTTATGACTGGTCATTACCACTCTTTGTTGGTTAATCACCGTCACTAAATTTCGAGGTCTAGATTGCAAAAGATTATCCTGCGTGTCAAATAAACTAAAAACAAACCTAAAAAAAACACAAAACCCTCAAAATCAATCACTTACATTTTTTTTCATTGTTTTACGAGCAGCTTATCCTTAGTTTTATCAGGAAATATAATAACCCAAAAAAAGAACAAAACAGCATTTAACACTACAATTAACTCATGCAAACGTCAATTTTCAGAACTTAACACCTACAAGCCAGTCTTTTTTAATATTTATATTTCGCAACATAAATAAAATAGTTAAGTTCCTGATGGTTCAGTTTTTTTTTGTGAACAAGATCTACCTTTGATTCAAAAGCAAGCTATTTCACCGTAAATGTACCGACTAGTGATATGTGCTACTATCCTCGCTCCGTTACGTAGGTCACAGTATGCTAACTACTAAAATTCAAAAATCTATTCGCACCAGTTATCAAAACCTCCAAGATCAGTTGGACAACTTTGTACCTCGACGTGCTCAAAATTACCTTGTTGCAGAAATAGCGAAGACACTTTGTGGTCAATACCACAAAAGTAATCGCATGATTGTTGCAGAAGCGGGAACCGGGATCGGGAAATCACTGGCTTATTTAATGGCTACTATTCCTGTCGCTGTGCTCAATAATCGAAAAATAGTCATATCGACGGCGACGGTTGCGCTACAAGAACAGCTCGTCAATAAGGATCTCCCTCTATATAGAAGACTGACTGATCGAGAGTTTTCTTTCATATTAGCGAAGGGTAGACAGCGTTATTGTTGCTCCGAAAAGCTAGCCGCTGCCTGCGGGGTTGATGGCGGACAAATAGCCATGTTCGAATCTAAGCCAAAGAAGAAAGATATCGAGCAACTTCAAACCATGTATCGAAGCCTAACCCAAGGTATATGGGATGGTGACCGCGATTCGTGGCCAAAACCCATCGACAACATGATTTGGCAGATGATTGTTAGTGATAAGCACAGCTGTAATAACAGTATGCCTACTCATAGAGACTGCCCTTTCCAAAAAGCGCGCTCAGAGCTAGATAAAGCAGACGTGATTATCGCCAATCACAGTTTAGTGATGGCAGATGCTGACTTAGGCGGCGGTGTGATACTGCCTGAGCCAGAAAATAGCATCTATATATTCGATGAAGCTCACCATTTACCGCATGTAGCCAGAGATCACTCTTCTGCGGCGGCAAGTCTAAAGGGTGCCGCTTCATGGTTAGAGCGTTTAAACCAATCCATCACTAAGCTTTCAGGCCTCGCTGACGAGAAACGTGTCCACCGGTTTCGAAATGAACTGCAAGACTCAGTGCAACAGCTGATCCCTACCCTGACTCAAATGAGTAAACAGTTTGACGCTAACCACTTTGAAGACGGCTTGTATCGCTTCGAACATGGCGACTTACCTGAGTGGCTTGAGAATGAATCAAAAGACCTCAAGCAACTCACACAAAAGGCGAGCCAAGCAGTTGCGAAGATTGCAGACCTGATTGCGGAACGAGTTAAAGACGGCGAGCTTTCAGCAAAACTTGCAGAGCCGGCACTGGCAGAAATTGGCTTCTATATACAAAGAACAGAGAACCTTGCTCAAGTTTGGCGCTTAATGGCTGAACCGAAGAGAGAAAAAGGCGCTCCTTTAGCTCGTTGGCTCGAACTGAATAAAGAAAGCGAAGGTGATTTCGTTGTGAATGTTTCACCACTCGAGGTGGGTTGGCAACTGGATCAACAAATCTGGAGCCGTTGTGTTGGTGCGGTATTAGTATCTGCGACCATGAGAGCGCTCAACTCTTTTAGCTTTTTCTGTCATCAAGCAGGTATCAGCCAAAAAGCAGAAGATGGCGTACAGTTTTTGGCTTTGGCATCACCGTTTGATTACCAGAATCAAGCTGAGCTGATCGTTCCGGCAATGAAGTACGAACCACAAGCACCTCAGTTTACCGAATATCTTATTGAAATTTTGCCTAAGGTAATAGAAGACAAAAAAGCCAATCTCGTTCTATTCTCTTCTTACTGGCAAATGAACAAAGTTGCAGAGGCTTTAGCAACAGATTTCGTTAAAAAATCGTGGGCATTGCAGGTTCAAGGTGATACTTCACGAACTGAAATCCTAAAAAAACATAAAAAGCTAATAGACCAAGGTAAAACCAGCGTTCTTTTTGGAACTGGCAGCTTTTCTGAAGGTCTTGATCTACCGGGTGAGCTTCTTGAAAACCTCGTGATTACCAAGATTCCTTTTGGTGTTCCTACCTCTCCTGTAGAGCAAGCACATTCAGAATATATTGAATCACGCGGTGGCAACCCTTTTATGCAGATTACTGTTCCAGATGCGAGTAAAAAGCTTATTCAATCTGTGGGTAGACTACTGCGTAAGGAAAGAGATTCTGGTAAAGTCACGATCCTTGATAGACGCATAGTAACGAAGCGATACGGAAAGTCCCTACTCGATTCACTACCGCCTTTTAAAAGAACAATAAAATACTAATATCCCCTGCCCTTGAGGTAGTTATGGGCCTTCATCGCTAGGCCCTTGCATTCACAACCCAACATGACTAATCCATCGGTTTTTCATGTGGCTGCCCTATCAGCCGATAACGAGAACACTAGCTATTTATGGAAATGATTGAGCCAACCATGTTGGTCATACTTGCTCTGGTTGCATTTGCAGCAGGCTTTATTGATGCTGTCGCAGGTGGCGGAGGGATGTTAACCGTTCCAGCTTTGCTATCGCTTGGTTTACCGCCACACATCGCATTGGGTACTAACAAGCTTGCAGCGACTTTCGCTTCATCTACAGCTGCATTCACTTACTACCGTAAAAAGCTGTTCAAGCCTGAGTGTTGGGTCAATGCATTCATATCTACTTTAATAGGTGCGACAATCGGCACACTCACTGTTGATGCCATTAGCACCGAGTGGTTAGAGAAGGTATTGCCGTTAGTCATTCTTGCCGCAGCGGTCTATACCATTTTTCATAAGACTCCAGATGTGAGCCATAATGTGTCTCCTAAACCTTGCCCTGTGCTTAAGAGAAAACAAAAGTACCAAGGATTCATTCTTGGCTTTTATGATGGGGTTGCTGGTCCAGGAACTGGCGCGTTTTGGACGGTAAGCTCTATGGCGCTTTATCGCTTAAATATCTTACTTGCCTCTGGTCTATCCAAAGCCATGAACTTTACCAGTAACTTTACCTCTTTGGTGACCTTCGCGATTCTTGGTCATATTGATTGGGTTCTAGGTTTAACCATGGGTCTTTGTTTGATGGCCGGTGCGTTTGTTGGTGCTCACTCTGCTATTCGTTTCGGCGCTACATTTATACGACCTGTGTTTGTTACCGTGGTAAGCGTACTTGCAATTAAACTGGCATACGAAGCTTGGTTTGTGAACTTATAGGCAGTAGCCAACGGGAAGTGAAATGAATCAATTTTCAAAGCTAAAAAGTGTCATTGATACCTTGATCGGCCATTGCTCTCAGGTTGATAAATCTCGAGGGGCTTATCATCAAGCCTTGTTTGACCGAGCCTTATTTAAATGTGGCGCCTCTGTTTTGCTTCCCTATGCACTTGAAACTCAGGCAACGTACTGCACCATTGTACGTGAACAAACCACAAATCAACTGACCGCATCCAGAGCCAACTACCTGACAGAAAAGCTGACCAATCAGATTGCAGCAATCCAAAGAGAGTTAGCCAACCACGATTTACGCTTGGACCGAAAAAGCAAGTCAGGGAAAACCCTGAACGACCTATACAACGAACTCGCCCAGCACCAAGACTGGCAAAAGCGATTGGTCGATTTAGTACGAGTACGAAAGTTAACGTTTGATTCTGCGCCTCGCCACAGTAAGAAAAAAGCGGAAGAGGCTTGGCAGTTAGCAAAAGAGCGATTAGAACGCTGTGAAGACTCAATGAAAAATATTGAGAGACTGATTAACTTAGAGAACCCTAAGCGAAATGAACACTGATAACACACCATCACCACTGGATAACGCACCAGAAGAAGTTAAGTTAGCTGTCGACCTGATCTATCTGCTCGAAAGCAACGAAATCGATCCAAAAGTCGCGTTAGAAGCAATCAAAATTGTCCAGCAAGATTTACAAGCCAAACTAGCATCTAGCATCTAGCATCTAGCATCTAGCATCTAGCATCTAGCATCTAGCA
>NZ_JBFSUV010000011.1:0-104945 GCF_041467515.1 Vibrio sp. 10N.247.311.12 | reverse complement strand
CGGCAAGTTATCCGCTAAACACCTGCACCCTAGAAGGGATAAACAACAAGATAAAGCTAATCAAGCGAATGGGGTATGGGTATCGAGATACCGACTACTTCTTCTTGAAGATAAAAGCGGCTTTCCCCGGAAAGCCGCGATGAACCTTTTTTATTGCCTATAGAATAGTGCAGTGGCGAGAAATAAATAATTTTTGTTACCTATGTGTAATAGTGTTTTATTGATTTTGATAATTATTACAATCCTTAAATGTGGCTATAATATGCTCTTACCGCGGTAGGTATAGATTTTCTCGTTCAAATACTGAGGAGGGCTTATGGCCGTAGGATGGGCTGGTGACGATAGTGTCAGCCAGCAAATACAAAATACCATTGATGATGAGATCTCTCGTGTAAGAGGAAACCTTCGAGGTGGTGAGGGTTTGCGTTATTGTGATGAGTGTGGTGATGAGATTCCGGAACAAAGACGACGCGCGATCAAAGGCGTTCGTTTGTGTATAGAATGTCAGTCAATATTAGAGCATGACGCACATCGACATTCATTGTTTAACCGTCGAGCAAGTAAAGATAGCCAATTACGTTAAACTGACGGTTACCTTCAAGCAGTTAAGGCCTTACTTTTATGTAAGGCCTTTTAGTTTAATTAAATGATTTATTAATGAAGATATATAGAAATAATCGTCGCTCTTGTTTAGAGCAATAAACGCCTTATTTAAAGCAATGAGTATTTTGTAATGCAGTGTCGATAGCAGCGACCAATTGCTCAATATGTTGTGGTTTGATAATAAACGGAGGCATCATATAAATTAGCTTACCAAACGGACGGATCCAAACGCCTTGCTCTACAAAGTGAGCTTGAATGGCTTCCATATCGACGGGTGTGTGAGTTTCAACGACGCCAATAGCGCCTAACCAACGCACGTCTTTAACCAGTTCATGTTCTCGCAACGGTGGTAACAACTCAGAAAAGAGCTGTTCAATCTGTTGAGTCTGATTTTTCCAATGGCCTTGCTCGATGATGGATAAACTTGCCGCACCGACTGCGCAAGCCAATGGGTTGCCCATAAAGGTTGGCCCATGCATAAAGCAGCCTGCTTCACCGCCACATACCGTGTCAGCAACTTCCTTACTCGCAAGCGTCGCTGACAATGTCATATAGCCACCAGTTAAAGCTTTGCCTACGCATAAGATGTCCGGTTGAACATCGGCATGCTCACAAGCGAATAGTTTCCCTGTACGGCCAAACCCGGTCGCAATCTCATCCAAGATCAGCAATACGTTGAATTCATCACACAGTAAGCGAACTTGTTTTAGGAACTCAGGGTGGTAGATGCGCATGCCACCAGCCCCTTGAACGATTGGCTCTAAGATCACCGCTGCGACTTCTTGATGGTGTGCTGCTAGCTTTTCTTTAAAACTATCGATGTCACTTGAGTTCCACTCATCCCAAAAGCCTGTTTTTGGCGAATCAGCGAAAATATGTTCCGGCAAAAAGCCTTTGTAGAGGCTGTGCATCGAATTGTCAGGGTCGGTCACTGACATCGCCGCAAAGGTATCACCGTGGTAGCCATCTCTTAGTGTGAGGAACTTTGAACGAGGTTGTCCTTTAGCGTGCCAATATTGCAATGCCATCTTGAGGCTAACCTCTACGGCAACTGAACCTGAATCGGCCAAAAATACATGCTCAAGATTACTTGGCGCGAGATTCAAAAGCTTCTTACATAGATCGATAGCGGGCTGGTGGGTGATGCCACCAAACATAACGTGTGAAACCTTATCGATTTGACTATGAGCTGCAGCGTTTAGCTCTGGATGATTGTAGCCGTGGATGGTTGACCACCAAGATGACATACCATCAATAATTCGTTTTCCGCCTTCTAATTCTAGGTAAACACCGTCTGCGTTGGTGACTGGGTAGCAGGTCAGAGGTGTTAACGTTGATGTGTAGGGATGCCAGATATGCTGGCGATCAAAGGCGAGATCCATAGTAACTTCCATTCTTGGTGTGATTAAAAAATAACCAGATGTAAACTTTTTATATTATCAATGTGTTGACAGTCTAAAGCTTGTCGGTAGACTAGCCAAGCATAAATGCAAACTCTAGACACAGAGTTGTAACATCAAAAAAATAAAAAAAGGATCGACACGTGGAAGTTCGTCATGACTGGACAGTTGCTGAAGTAACAGCGCTGCTTGAAAAACCGTTTATGGATTTAATGTTTGAAGCTCAAGTCGTTCATAGACAGTACCAAGAGCACAACCACGTGCAAGTGAGTACGCTTTTATCGATAAAGACAGGTGCTTGTCCTGAAGATTGTAAGTATTGCCCTCAAAGTGCTCACTACCGAACGGATGTCGACAAAGAACGCTTAATGGAAGTTGAGCGTGTTTTGGATGCGGCGCAAAAAGCCAAGAATGCGGGCTCAACTCGCTTCTGTATGGGCGCGGCATGGAAAAACCCGAAAGAGCGCGATATGCCTCACCTAACTGATATGATCAAAGGTGTGAAAGGCATGGGTCTAGAAACCTGTATGACATTGGGCATGTTAACGCCGGATCAAGCAGGCGAGCTAGCCGACGCAGGTTTGGACTACTACAACCATAACCTTGATACGTCTCCCGAGTTTTACGGCAGCATCATCACCACTCGTACTTACCAAGATCGTTTAGATACGCTATCTCACGTACGTGATGCCGGTATGAAGATCTGTTCTGGTGGCATTATTGGTATGGGCGAAAGCACCAATGACCGAGCAGGTCTTCTTGTAGAGCTGGCGAACCTTCCAGTGCACCCTGAAAGTGTACCAATCAACATGCTAGTAAAAGTGAAAGGCACACCGATGGAAAACGTCGATGATGTCGAATCTTTTGACTTCATCAAGTTGATTGCGATTGCTCGTATCATGATGCCAATGTCTGCGGTTCGTCTATCTGCAGGTCGTGAGAATATGAACGAACAGATGCAGGCGATGTGCTTCATGGCAGGCGCGAACTCAATTTTCTACGGTTGTAAGCTACTGACGACACCGAATCCAGATGAAGACACGGATATGCAGTTGTTTAAGAAGCTGGGTATCAACAGCCAACAAGTGGCTCAAAAGCCAGACGAAATTCAAGAAAACGAACTGTTAGATCAAGTGGTGGAGCGCGTTGCGGCTCGTCCAACGAAAGATGACATGTTCTACGATGCCACTGTTTAAATCCCGTATCAAAGATGCCCTTGTTCAACGCCGTGAGCAGGGGCTAACTCGTCAACTTAAAGTGCTCGAAAACAGTAATGGTCCTTTGCTTAATTGCGAAGGTTCTCGCTTTATTAATTTTTCGAGCAATGATTACTTAGGCTTGGCGAACGACCCTGAATTGGTGAATGCATGGCAAACAGGGCTCTCCCAATATGGTGCTGGAAGTGCTGCATCACCATTGGTCACAGGGTTTAGTTCCGCTCATCGAAATTTAGAGGCTCAGCTGTGTGAATGGTTGGGTTTCGAACGTGCCATTCTCTTTAGTTCTGGTTTCAGTGCTAACCAAGCCTTGTTGTTTTCTCTGCTCGAAAAAGACGACTCATTGCTGCAAGACAAACTTAACCACGCCTCTTTGATGGAAGCGGGGATGCTTTGTCCTGCAGCAATGAAACGCTTTAAACACAACGACACGCAGCATCTAGAGTCTCTATTAAGCCGATCTCTACAATCCTTGGTCGTCACTGAGGGCGTATTCAGCATGGACGGCGATCAAGCGCCTCTCAGCCAGATATCTAACCTGACTCATCAATACGACAGTTGGTTGGCGGTTGATGATGCCCACGGTATCGGCGTATTAGGTGATAAAGGAGCTGGGAGTTGCAGTGCAGCACAAATCTCCCCCGATATTTTGGTGGTGACCTTTGGCAAAGCATTTGGCGTTTCTGGTGCTGCGATTCTTTGTTCGTCAGAAGTGGGTGATTACTTAACTCAGTTTGCTCGTCATCATGTGTACTCGACGGCGATGCCACCTTCACAAGCGGTGGCTTTATCTCATGCCTGTAAGATGACTCAAACTCAAGAGTGGCGCCGAGAAAAGCTGACTGAGTTAGGGTCTCTCTATGCAGAGCAGGTGAGCGGCTTGAAAGGCTTTGTGGATACTCAGACTCCGATTAAGCCATTTGTGATAGGTGAAGCACAAGCGGCATTATCAATAGCTGAAGAGTTAAAGCAAAACCAAGTTTGGGTGACCGCAATAAGGCCGCCAGCCATACCTGCTGGAACTGCTCGATTACGAATCACGTTAACAGCTAACCATAGCCCAAAACAGATTCTCCAGTTAACCAGGTCGTTGCATCAAGCCATTGAACGAAACATCGACTTAAGCACTGAACCGGGTATCCATCCAAGCTTTGAATCAAATAAAGAGGCTCAGTAAATGTCACAAGAAGCAGTAGTGCATAATTACGTTGGCCAAGATAAGAGTGCGATTGCCGAAGCCTTTGGTAAAGCGGCAACAACCTATGACAAACACGCTGAATTTCAACGCGATGTTGGCCACCGATTACTGGATAAATTACCCAGCGATCTGTCAGGCTTTAAGGTGCTGGATCTAGGTTGTGGTACTGGCTATTTCTCCGAGCAACTTGTAAAACGAGGAGCCGAAGTGGTTTGCGCTGATCTTTCTGTTGGAATGCTAGCAACAGCAGAGAAGCGGTGTGGTGCATCTGTATCTTTATATCAACAAGCCGATGCCGAACAATTGCCGTTTGAAGATGGGTGCTTTGACATCGTTTTCTCTAGCCTTGCGTTGCAATGGTGTGACGATTTGTCGTCGCCTTTGAGAGAGATGAAGCGTGTTACAGCGGCTGGTGGGCGTGTTATTTTCTCAACTTTGCTTGATGGGTCGCTGTTTGAACTGAAAAAGTCGTGGTCCAAAATTGACGCACATCAACACGTTAACCATTTTATTACAATCAATAAGGTAAAAATTGCGTTAGCGCAATCTAGCTGTACCGTTCATCAACTAGACTTGCCCACCATCACCGTTTGGTACGACACTGCGTTTGAACTGATGCGCGACCTTAAAGGTATCGGCGCTAATCACGTAAGTGGTCGCTCACAAGGTTTAACAAGTCGTCGCATGTTGCAGCTTGTTGATCGGGAATATCGAGAGTTTAAGAACCATCAAGGTTTCTTACCAGCAACATATCAAGTTTGTTTAGGGGTTATTCAATTATGATTGATGCATTATTCATTGCAGGTACGGATACCGAAGTGGGAAAAACTGTGGTTTCAAAAGCGATTCTTCAAGCTTTGGCCGCACAAGATTTATCAACAATTGGTTACAAGCCAGTTGCTGCAGGGAGTGAAAAATCCCCTGAAGGACTACGTAATAGTGATGCACTGCATCTTCAAGAAGCGGCGACGCAAGATATTGCTTACGAAGACGTCAATCCATACGCGTTGTTGCTACCATCATCGCCTCACATCGCTGCTAAGCATGATGGTGTTGTAATTGATGAGGCGGTATTATCAGCGAAGCTAGAAGAGCATAAGAAAAACTCTGACATCGTGTTAGTTGAAGGTGCTGGTGGTTGGCGAGTCCCGGTTTCAGACGATGAATATCTTTCTAGCTGGGTTAAAAAAGAGCAACTGCCAGTGGTACTGACTGTGGGTATTAAACTTGGTTGTTTGAGCCACGCTCTATTAACGGCAGAAGCGATTCGTGCTGATGGCCTAAACCTAGTAGGTTGGGTCGCAAACCGTATCAATCCAGGTACTGAGCACTACGCAGATATTATTGCGATGCTTGAAGATAAGTTAGGTGCACCTAAGTTAGGTGAAATCCCTTACGTCCCAAAAGCGAAGTCTAAAAACATTGGTAAGTACATTGATGTGCAGCCTTTGCTTGCGCTTTAATTACCACGTTATGTACTAAATAAGAAAAGGGCTGCGATTGCAGCCCTTTTGCTATTTTAAGCCTTTAGACCTTGAGTTGATAAACAACCGGTCTTTTAATAAACAAGCTTAGAACTAATGTTCTTTAGTCAGTCCCATTAAAGCTTGCTGAGTTTCTGTGATTTTTGTCTGTGCCGTTTGCGGTGTTAGGATTCCAACCTGCTTTTTCGCTTCTTCTTCAGTAATCCCTAGGTGACAGCACAGTAAATCGATAGCCATTTGAGTGTTAGTACCTTCAACCATGATCCTTTCCTTTTTGTACATGGACTAGCCAATAAATCATCTAAAGTCACTGTAAACGGATTGTTATATCGACACCATACGACTTAGGTCTAATAGAGTGGATTTAATTCGGATACGGTCTCGTAATCAAATGTTGCAATTTAATGCTTAACCTTGTTTTCTTAATCTAAGACTATATGTATAAGTAAGTATAAGTCTTCAAGGTTGGAATCTATTGCTGTCTGCCTTGTCTATAACAATAAGTTTTATAAAAACAGCTTTCATGCGGAGATAAGTAATGAAGCGAGTAATGTTGTTCCTTGCAACTAACCTAGCGGTTGTATTGGTACTAAGTGTTGTTCTTAATGTTGTATACGCAGTTACAGGTATGCAACCCGGTAGCCTCTCAGGTTTATTGGTGATGGCTGCGGTATTTGGTTTTGGCGGCTCATTCATTTCATTAATGATGTCGAAGAAAATGGCGCTACGCTCGGTAGGCGGCATGGTCATTGAAAGCCCACGTAACGAAACAGAACATTGGTTGATGGAGACGGTAAGCCGTCAATCTCAACAAGTTGGTATTGGTATGCCAACAGTGGCGATCTACGATTCGCCAGACATCAACGCATTCGCGACAGGTGCTAAGCGTGACGATTCATTGGTAGCAGTATCAACAGGCCTGCTGCACAACATGACGCGTGATGAAGCTGAAGCAGTATTAGCGCATGAAGTGAGCCACATCGCGAACGGTGATATGGTGACCATGACGTTAATGCAAGGTGTAGTGAACACGTTCGTTATCTTCCTATCTCGTTTCATCGCCAACATTGTTGCGTCGAATGACAACGAAGAAGAGGGTGGCAGCAACATGATGGTGTACTTCGGTGTGTCTATGGTGTTGGAATTGGTATTTGGTTTCTTAGCAAGCTTCATTACGATGTGGTACAGCCGTCATCGTGAATTCCATGCCGATGCAGGTGCTGCGCACTTGGTAGGTAAAGAGAAGATGATTGCAGCGCTAGAGCGCCTAAAGGTGAGCCATGAGCCACAACTAGAAGGTTCTATGATGGCATTTGGTATCAACGGTAAGAAGTCTCTAACAGAGCTTCTAATGAGCCACCCGCCGCTAGACAAGCGTATTGCTTCTCTACGTAACATGTAATCGCTACGTATTCTTCAGTCGCTAATCGACAAGATACATTTGAAAGGCTTCCTTCGGGAGGTCTTTTTTGATCTTGGCATCTAAGACAGTAAGTATTCGAGGAATAGGTGTCTGGCGATAGAGGGTTACTGGTGATGAAGCATTACGATATTGATTGGTTGATATCGCACGGATTGAGATGAGTAGGGTAATGATACTGGGTTGCTTTGTATTATTTTGCTGACGTCTCTTGTGCTCAATACACTTTGTTCCGCTCAACAAAAAGGCTTCCACATGGGAAGCCTTAGTCTATTCTGTGATTCGAAATTCGAACCTTACAGTTTGTCAGTTAGCTCGATTGCTTGGCCGATGTAGTTCGCTGGAGTCATCTCTTTCAGGCGAACTTTCTCGTCTTCAGGGATCTCAAGACCATCGATGAATGCACGCATGCCTTCGCCATCTACACGTTTACCACGAGTTAGCTCTTTTAGCTTCTCGTATGGTTTTTCGATGCCGTAACGACGCATTACTGTTTGTACTGGTTCAGCCAATACTTCCCAGTTCTTGTCTAGTTCAGCAAGTAGCGCAGCGCGGTTAACTTCAAGCTTGCTAATACCTTTCAGAGTCGAAGTGTATGCAATGATTGCGTAGCCAACACCCACACCTAGGTTACGAAGAACCGTAGAGTCAGTAAGGTCACGCTGCCAGCGAGAAACTGGAAGTTTTTGTGCAAGGTGGCTGAATACTGCGTTAGCTAGGCCAAGGTTGCCTTCAGAGTTTTCGAAGTCAATTGGGTTTACTTTATGCGGCATTGTCGAAGAACCGATTTCGCCAGCAATAGTCTTCTGCTTGAAGTGACCAAGAGCGATGTAGCCCCAAACGTCACGGTCGAAGTCTAGAAGAATTGTATTGAAACGAGCAACAGCGTCGAATAGCTCAGCGATGTAATCGTGAGGTTCGATTTGAGTTGTGTACGGGTTCCAAGTTACGCCAAGAGATTCAGTGATGAACTCTTCGCTGAATTGGTGCCATTCAACTTCAGGGTATGCAGAAAGGTGAGCGTTGTAGTTACCTACAGCGCCGTTGATTTTCGCTAGGATCTCAACGCTTTCGATTTGCTTGAATTGACGTTCCATACGGTACGCAACGTTCGCCATCTCTTTACCCATAGTCGAAGGAGAAGCTGGCTGACCGTGTGTACGAGAAAGAAGAGGAATATCACGGTACTCGTTCGCAAGTGCTTTGATAGCATCGATTACGTTACGAATTTCTGGAAGAATCACTGTGTCACGAGCTTCTTTAAGCATAAGCGCGTGAGAGGTGTTGTTGATGTCTTCAGAAGTACATGCAAAGTGAATGAATTCGTTAACTGCGTGAAGCTCAGGAACGCCCGCAACTTTCTCTTTCAAGAAGTACTCAACCGCTTTAACGTCGTGGTTAGTCGTGCGCTCGATCTCTTTGATACGTAGAGCATCTTCTTCGCTGAAGTTAGCGGCTAGTTCATCAAGAAACTGGTTAGCTTCTGCACTGAACGCTGGTACTTCTTTGATTGCATCAGTTGCTGCAAGCTTTTGTAACCAACGAATTTCAACGATAGAGCGGTACTTTAGTAGTCCAAACTCACTAAAGATGCTGCGTAATGCAATAGTCTTACTTCCGTAACGGCCGTCTACTGGTGAAACAGCAGTCAATGCTGACAGTTCCATGGTGTTCTCCTGAATTGAGTTTTCTAAATTTTGAGAGGTTTATACCAGTAACAATCTCAATTGTCACGCACATTGCGCAATCGTTTGCGTGAGAGTTGTGTTGATACAAAAAACAAGCTCGCGACGAGGCGCGAGCTAATAAACTACATTCGAGCTAGTAGGATTTGAGCCTGCTCGATCATCTTCTTACGACCGAAGATAAGGTGGCGACGTTTACCGCCAACTTGACGCCATAACACAGCGCTTCGAATCCCTGATAGAAGCAGTGCGCGAACCTTATGTTGGCTCGATGTCTGCTGAAGTACAGACGGAGTACCAGAAACCTGAATGCGAGGGCCGATAGGGCTGACGACATCAAGGTAGATACTTGCAAGGTTGCTGATCATTTGCTCGTCAAACAGATCAAAGTGTTCAGTTTGGCGCTCTGCAGTTTGAATGCGGTCACCAAGCTGAGACATAGAGTCGTTGCGAGAAGACAGCTTACGCTCAAGCGCCATCAAGCTGATGATGTAACGCGTGATATCGCTACCTGCTGGAGTACTATCGATACCTTTTACTAAGCACTCAAGGCCAAGCTTTAGGTTCGCTTCACGTCCAAATACGCCCACGGTATTCGATGGGTTGGTATTTAAAATGGCACTGAGTGAAGCTTCAAAGGCATCTTTATCACAATGGCCGTCTTTCGCTACTTGTTGAACCAAAGCCACAGCTTGGCAAATTCCGGCGAAAGCAATAGTACGGTCATAAAGTGTATTAGCCACGTAGTAACTCCTAGTTGTCTTCTATTGTTTGTCGTTTGATTGATTAGATGCGCTTTTCGATGATACCACCACCAAGACATACTTCGCCTTGGTAGAACACTGCAGATTGACCTGGGGTCACTGCGATTTGTGGCTCATCAAAAATAACCTTAATGTTCTCATCATCAATTGGGATGATTGTACAAGGAATATCTGTTTGACGGTAACGTGTTTTTACCGTGCATGTCATAACTTCAGTAATTGGTGTGCGATTTACCCAATGAAGTTGAGATGCGATCAAGCCTTCTGATTTCAGAAGAGGGTGGTCTTTACCTTGTACTGCGATAAGTACATTACGCTTAAGGTCTTTTTCACCAACAAACCATGGTTCTTCGTTACCGCCACCACCTTTAGTGCCGCCAATATGAAGGCCTTTACGCTGACCTAGCGTGTGGTACATCAAACCTTGGTGTTGACCAATCACTTGGCCTTCAGGTGTTTCGATGTTACCCGGTTGTGCTGGTAGGTATTTGCCTAGGAACTCAGTGAACTTGCGCTCACCGATAAAGCAGATGCCTGTTGAATCTTTCTTCTTAGCTGTGATCAAGTCTTGCTCTTCAGCAATACGTCGCACTTCTGGCTTCTCTAATTCACCGACAGGGAATAGGCTGCGTGCCACTTGATCTGAGCTTAGCGTGTATAGGAAATAACTTTGGTCTTTGTTGCTGTCTAGACCGCGTAGCATTTCTGGTTTTACGCCAGCATCAAGCTCTTCTTGAGTTGGGAAAGTACGACGAACGTAGTGACCCATCGCAATGTAGTCTGCGTCTAGCACTTCATCCGCAAACTCTAAGAATGCTTTAAATTTGATTTCTTTGTTACAAAGAATATCTGGGTTAGGTGTACGACCTGCTTTGTACTCTTCAAGGAAGTATTCGAATACGTTGTCCCAGTATTCTGCAGCAAAGTTGATAGTGTGAAGGTGGATACCTAGTTTGTCACATACCGCTTGAGCATCAGCAAGATCTTCAGCTGCCGTGCAGTATTCTTCGTTATCGTCTTCTTCCCAGTTTTTCATGAAAAGGCCTTCTACCTGATAGCCTTGTTGCTGAAGAAGATACGCCGATACTGACGAATCTACACCGCCGGACATACCGACAATTACTTTCTTTTCGCTGTTTCCAGAGCTGATATCTGACATGTCTAAACACCGTTACTATTACTTGGTCGCAGATTCTAACAGAAAGAGAAACGCCGTGACAGATCCGAGACCGGAATCACAGTTTCATTTGCACAAATAGTGCGCTGACTTTGTTAGAGAATCGCATGAGAGCGAGGTGAGTCGCTAGGATGTCAGAAGTATATGTGGCATAGTCGCTCGAAATCCAAGACCTGAGATAAAAAAATGTCTGAACAAAATGAATTTATGCAAGAAGAAGAGCTGATTGAGATCATCGAGAACCAGCTTGAAGATGGCGAACCAGTGAAAGTGAAAGAGACGTTGATGCGTTTAATGATGACAGGCACTCCACGTGAAGAAGCAATTGCGGCTATGGCATGTGCACTGGCAATTGAAGTATTTGACGTTATGAAAAACGGCGCGGAGTTTAATCAAAAACGTTACGCGGAGCATTTGGGCATGCTGCCTGATTTAAGCTTTATGGAAGGCGAATAAAAAAAACCTTCAGCAAACGTTTGCTATAGTTTGAAAGATTGCCGCGTTAAATATAGCGCGGTAGAATCCGCCACCTATTTCCCCTTGACTTAGACTAGCCCTATGAAATTCCCTGGACAACGTAAATCAAAGCACTACTTTCCGGTTCACGCTCGTGATCCTCTAGTGAGCCAAGCTCAAAGCAGTAAAAGAATGTCACGCACTCATATTATCGGTATTGACCAAACATTGGTGGATATTGAAGCAAAGGTGAGTTCTGAACTTATTGAGAAGTATGGTTTGAGCAAGGGACATTCACTGGTTATTGGCGACGCAGCCGCTGAATCTTTGTATCAAGAATTAAAAGAGCAGTGCCTGATTACCAATGAATACGCTGGTGGCACAATTGGTAACACATTACACAACTATTCAGTGCTAGCGGATGACCGTTCTACACTGTTAGGTGTAATGAGCCAAGATATTAAGATTGGTAGTTACGGTTATCGCTATTTATGTAATACATCAAGCAGAATGGATCTGAACCATTTACAAGGGGTAGATGGCGCAATTGGTCGCTGCTTTGCATTAATTACAGAAGACGGTGAGCGTACTTTCGCAATTAGCGAAGGACAAATGAACCAATTAAAACCAGAAAGCATTCCTGAAAAAATCTTCAAAAGTGCTTCTGCTTTAGTTTTAACGGCTTATTTAGTTCGCTGTAAGCCAGGCGACCCGATGCCTGAAGCAACAATGAAAGCGATCGAATACGCGAAGAAATACGATGTGCCAGTCGTTCTTACACTAGGTACTAAGTTCGTTATTCAAGATGATCCAGAATTCTGGAAAGATTTCCTTGAGCAACACGTAACGGTTGTTGCAATGAATGAAGACGAAGCTGAAGCGTTAACGGGTGAAAGCGATCCACTGGCTGCATCAGATAAAGCGCTAGACTGGGTAGACCTTGTTCTATGTACTGCGGGACCTGTTGGCCTATTTATGGCTGGTTATACAGAAGATGCAGCTAAGCGTGAAACGTCACTGCCTTTACTTCCAGGTTCAATTGCGGAATTCAACCGTTTTGAATTTAGCCGTCCTGCGCATAAAGATTTATGTGAAAACCCAACTAAAGTGTATTCGCACATTGCGCCATACATGGGTGGACCAGAAAAGATCAAAAATACCAATGGTGCAGGTGATGCTGCGTTATCAGCTTTATTACATGATATGGCTGCTAATAAGTACCACAAAGAAAACGTGCCAAACTCAAGTAAACACCAACATTCATTCTTGACGTACTCTTCGTTCTCACAAGTTTGTAAATATTCTAACCGTGCTAGCTATGAAGTGTTGGTTCAACACTCTCCACGTTTATCTCGTGGCCTTCCTGAAAGAGAAGATAGCCTAGAAGAAGCGTACTGGGAAAGATAAGTTACTTTCTTTAATCAGTAGTACTATCAGTATCAGTTGGTTTCTAATACTGATAGTACAAATATAAAAAAGGCTCCGAAAGGAGCCTTTTTTGTTTCTGAATATATTGAAGTCGTAAATAATACTTTGGTCGACTTAAATATTAATTCTATCGCTTAGCGTGTAATTGATTACTCACTAAGTAAACTAAATGTTTAGATAGCAAACTCTTCTAGAGATTTACCAGCATCTAGCTGTTCTTGGATAGCTGAAGGCGTACGGCCTTGACCTGTCCAAGTCTTCTCGTCGCCGTTTGCGTCTACGTATTTGTATTTCGCTGGGCGAGGAGCGCGTTTAGCTTTTGTTGTTTTAGATTTTGCTTCACCAGAAAGTGCAGCAATAAGATCGGCAACATCAATTCCGTCTTTTGCAATTTGTTCAGCAATAGCAGAAAGCTTAGCTTCTTGCTCTGCTTTAGCAGCACGCTCTTCAGCTTCAGACTCTTGACGCTCTTGTACAACAATAGTCAGCTTGTCTAGCGCTTCTTCAAGTTGCTCAAGAGTTAATTCACGTGAGAACGCACGAAGGCTGCGGATATTTAATAGAGTTTTTGTTAATTCAGACATGATATTTTCCATCAAGGTAAACTAAATAATCTTCCTAATAATAAACAGAGCCTAGGAATAAAACAAATAGTATTTCTTCTATTACATATTTAAATATAAAAGTGAGATGAATAGTTGAAAATTCAGAGCAGTATTTCTATTGAATTTATAATAATTATTAAGAATATCTTAAAAAAATGATATGTGACAGGTGGAGTAGTCAACTTATGTAGACTATTCTTCTATTGATTAGTTCATTAACAAAAAGCTATTTTTCTCGGAATGATATGTTGCATTGTTGCTCTTGATGAGTACAATTGCGGCTACCTGATGCGAGGTGTTGGTTAATTTGTTGTTAAACTCTGGTTTACACGGTTAATAATGTTATCGCACGTAGAGGTGCAATTATAAAAAGTAACTTCCGTTGGGGTGATGCCAATGAACGGGAATGAAAGGTGTAATTGCCGAAGTAAATTGTATATCTAAGCAATTTGCTGGGGTTGTGCTCAATAGGTACAACACTGCCATAGTCTTAATTTTAAACTATGGAGCGCTACTGTAGGGTTGGGTGAAGTGTTCACTTCCCTTTCGCTTAGTTCAACATGAGCTTGGTCAGCCGTATCAAGTTTGTCTGCAGTAGATCTCTAGCCAAATAAAAAACTGGTTTTTGAAGATCATGAATTTAATAGATTTTGCAACATCACCTTTATCTTTGCTTCCGCCCCTTGTGGCTTTGAGCCTTGCTATTGTTACCCGCCGTGTATTGGTTTCTTTGGGTGTCGGTATCATCATGGGTGCGATTCTACTTGCTGATTACTCAGTAGGTAATGCAGCTAGCTACGTGTTTACTAAAGCATCTGGTGTTTTCATCGAAGATGGTGGCATCAACACTTGGAACATGAGCATCATTGCATTCCTAATTATTCTTGGAATGACAACGGCATTATTAACACTGTCTGGCGGTACTCGCGCATTCGCGGAGTGGGCACAGTCTCGCGTTAAGAGCAAACGTGGTTCAAAACTACTTGCTGCTTTCTTAGGTGTATTCATCTTTGTTGATGACTACTTTAACAGCCTAGCGGTTGGTGCTATCTCTCGTCCTGTAACAGACCGCTTCTATGTATCTCGCGCTAAGCTTGCTTATATCCTAGATTCAACTGCTGCTCCTATGTGTGTGATCATGCCTGCTTCTAGCTGGGGTGCTTACATCATCACGATCATTGGTGGCATCTTAGTGACACACGGTGTGACAGAGTATTCTGCACTGGGTGCTTACGTTCGTCTTATCCCAATGAACTTCTACGCTGTATTCGCACTACTAATGGTGTTCGCAGTAGCATGGTTCGGTCTAGACGTTGGTAAGATGCGTGAGCATGAGATCGAAGCATCTCAAGGCCGTGGCTTTGAAGGTGACAACGATCAAAAGCAAGCTCACGATCTAAACGAAGAGTTAGATATCGAAGAGAGCGAAAACGGTTCAGTTTCTGATCTTGTTATGCCAATCGTATCGCTAATTGTAGCGACAGTGGCTGCAATGCTTTACACAGGCGGCCAAGCGCTGGCTGCTGATGGCCAAGCATTCAACCTTCTAGGCGCATTCGAAAACACGGATGTAGGTAAGTCTCTTGTTTACGGTGGTGTTATTGGCTTACTAGTAGCACTAGCGACAGTATTCAAGCAAAAGCTATCTATGACTGATATCGCAAGAACAATGTGGATCGGTGCTAGCTCTATGTTTGGCGCGATTCTGATTCTTGTGTTTGCATGGACTATCGGTTCTGTTATCGGCGACATGAAAACGGGTTCTTACCTATCGTCTCTAGTAACAGGCAGCATTGATTACCACTGGTTACCGGTTATGTTGTTCCTTCTAGCGGGCGTTATGGCGTTCTCTACAGGTACATCTTGGGGTACGTTCGGTATCATGCTACCAATCGCGGGTGATATGGCTGCAGCATCGGATATCGCACTGATTCTTCCAATGCTAAGTGCGGTTCTAGCGGGTGCAGTATTTGGTGACCACTGTTCTCCAATCTCAGATACGACGATTCTGTCTTCTACTGGTGCTCGTTGTAACCACATCGACCACGTCTCGACTCAGCTTCCATACGCGTTGTCTGTAGCGTTCGTATCGTGCATTGGTTTCATCACTCTAGGTATGACATCTTCAATTGGCATCGCATTTGGCGCAGCGTCTCTAACGTTTGTTGCTGTATGTTTTGCATTGGCTTACTTCTCTCGCTGCAAAATGGCGACGTGCAAAAGCTAAAATTGAAAGTTAATCAGTAAACTATCAGGGAGGCGTTTGCCTCCCTTTTTTGTGCCTGTTAATTTAATTTTAAGTTTCGTGAAAAAAGTTCGAATAAATGGTTGAAAAAGGATGTCAGCTTAGTTAGTGTGGAGACAAGACAGCAAACAACCTAAGAGCTGATAAGTATGCGTAAATTAGTAATGAACATTCATCACCATCATCACCCTATCTAGTCTTTCGGGGAGATTTACGTATACCCGGGAGCAAGATTACTCCCGGAGGTTAAGTCAAAAGAATTTAGATTTAAACCCTCGGGATGACAAAGTCCCCGAGGGTTTTTTAGTTTTAGCGCTTTTAAATAATCAATAAATTCAAATATTTGCACAGGGATACAGCAATGCAGACACAACGCCTAAGAATCGCAATTCAAAAGAAAGGTCGCTTAAGTAAAGAGTGCCAAGACCTACTTAAAAAATGTGGTGTTAAATTTAATATCATGGGTGAGCGCCTAGTGGTTCACTCACTAAATATGCCAATCGACTTGTTACTCGTTCGTGATGACGACATCCCAGGTCTTATCATGGATGGTGTAGTTGACCTTGGTTTCATCGGTGAAAATGAACTAGAAGAAGTTCGTCTAGATCGTGTTGCTCTTAAAGAGCCTTCAGAGTTCCGCACACTACGTCGTTTAGACTTCGGTGGTTGCCGCCTTTCAATCGCTATTAATAAAGACGAAGAATACAACGGCCCACAAGACTTAGCGGGCAAACGTATTGCGACAACCTACCCACAACTACTTAAAGCCTACATGGACGAGCAGGGTGTTGAGTTCAGCACTTGTATGCTAACAGGTTCGGTTGAAGTCGCGCCTCGCGCTGGCCTTGCAGACGCTATCGCTGATTTAGTTTCTACAGGTGCAACGCTTGAAGCGAACGGCCTAAAAGAAGCAGAAGCTATCTTCCAATCGAAAGCAACACTGATTCAACGTGTTGGCGACTTCGACGCAGACAAGACCGCACTGATTGAAAAACTACTGACTCGTATGCAGGGTGTTCAACAAGCGAAAGAGTCGAAGTACATCATGCTTCACGCGCCAACCTCTCAACTAGAGCAAATCAAAGCACTACTGCCTGGTGCTGAAGATCCAACGGTTCTTCCTCTATCTACAGACAAAGACAAAGTTGCCGTGCACCTAGTAAGTACAGAGAACTTGTTCTGGGAAACAATGGAACAGCTGAAAGAGTTGGGTGCAAGCTCGATTCTAGTATTACCAATCGAAAAAATGATGGGGTAGTGACGATGAGAACCGTTGTTTGGCAATCTTTAAGTGAATCACAGCAAGACTCGGTATTAGAGCGTCCAGCTATTACTGAAGGTGCAAACATCACAGCGACTGTTTCTGATGTTATTGCAAAAGTACGAAATGAAGGCGATGCCGCGCTTAAAAAGCTGACTGCAAAGTTTGATGGTGTAACTCCAGAATCTATCCGAGTCAGTTCGGGTGAGATTGAAGAGGCGTGTGCTCGTCTAACACCAGAGATGAAGCAAGCGTTAGAGCAAGCTTATAGCAACATTGCTAAGTTTCACGAAGCTCAAAAGCCGCAGCCAATTAAGGTTGAGACACAGCCTGGTGTTGTGTGTGAGCAAGTGACGCGCGCGATTAATACTGTTGGCCTTTATATTCCCGGTGGCAGTGCGCCACTACCGTCAACGGTTCTTATGTTAGGTGTTCCTGCTCAAATCGCAGGTTGTCGTAAGGTTGTGCTTTGTTCACCTCCGCCAATCGCTGATGAAATCTTGTATGTCGCTAAGCTTTGTAAGATCGACGAAGTTTACAACGTTGGTGGTGGTCAAGCGGTTGCAGCAATGGCTTACGGTACCGAGAGTGTGGCTAAAGTCGATAAGATCTTCGGCCCAGGTAATGCCTACGTTACGGAAGCAAAGCGCCAAGTGAGTAATGACTTCCGCGGAGCAGCTATTGATATGCCAGCTGGCCCATCTGAAGTGTTAGTGATTGCTGATGAAACGGCTGATGCAGACTTCATTGCAGCGGATTTGTTGAGCCAAGCGGAACACGGGCCTGACTCTCAAGTAGTATTGGTAACTCCATCTCCAGTGGTTGCAGACCAAGTAACAGAAGCGGTTCAAAAGCAACTGAAAGAACTGTCTCGTGCGAACATCGCTCAGCAAGCATTGGCTTCAAGCTTAATCATCATTGCTGAATCGATCACTCAAGCGATTGCGATTTCGAATTTCTACGGTCCTGAGCACTTGATCGTTCAAACCAAGAACCCACGTGAATTGCTGCCATTGCTAGATAATGCAGGCTCAATTTTCCTTGGTGACTGGTCTCCAGAATCTGCAGGTGACTACGCATCCGGCACAAACCACGTTCTTCCGACTTACGGTTATACCAAGACGTATTCAAGCCTAGGTTTGGCTGATTTCTCTAAGCGAATGACGGTGCAGGAGCTAACAGCCGATGGGTTGAAAGGCCTAGCGCCAACAGTAGTAACAATGGCGGAAGCCGAAGGTTTGGATGCACACAAACGCGCTGTGACTATCCGAGTTGAAAAGTTAAATAAAGCGAAATAAGGGTAGGGCATGGAAAAGTTAGCAAGAAAACAAGTTCAGGCTCTAACACCTTACTTGTCTGCAAGACGCATAGGCGGTACTGGTGATGTATGGCTAAACGCCAACGAATCTCCGTTTGATAACGAGTACAACCTGAACTTGTCTCGTCTTAACCGTTACAGCGAATGTCAGCCAAAAGAGCTGATTGATGCTTACGCTCAATACGCAGGCGTGAAATCAGAGCAAACTCTGACAACGCGTGGTGCTGACGAAGGTATTGAATTACTGATTCGTGCTTTCTGTGAGCCGAACGAAGACGCTATTCTTTACTGCCCACCCACTTACGGTATGTACGCAATCAGTGCAGAGACGATTGGTGTTGAGCGTAAGGTTGTGCCTCTGACTTCTGAATGGCAATTGGATCTTCCAGCTATCGAAGCTCAGCTCGACAACGTAAAAGTGGTGTTTGTTTGTAGCCCAAATAACCCAACCGGTAATTTGGTTGATCGCAAAGACATCATCAAGTTGCTTGAAATGGCACAAGACAAAGCGATTGTGGTGATGGATGAAGCGTATATCGATTTTTGTCCAGAAGCGTCAACCGTTGATTTGCTTGAGCAATATCCAAACCTAGCGATTCTGCGCACCTTGTCGAAGGCCTTTGCTTTGGCGGGCTTACGTTGTGGCTTTACGCTAGCGAACAAAGAGCTTATCGATGTACTGTTGAAAGTGATTGCTCCTTATCCAGTGCCAATCCCTGTTGCTGACATTGCCGTTCAAGCACTTTCAGAGCAAGGACTCGCGCGAGCTAAGTTCCAAGTTCTGGATTTAAGTGCTAACCGAGCGTATTTGCAGGCGGGTCTATTAGGTATGCCTCAAGTGACGGTTTTTGATGGCTGGGGTAACTACTTACTGGTGAAATTCCCGAACGGCGATGAGTTATTTAAAGCGGCTTGGGATACGGGCATTATTTTGCGTAATTCACCTATTGAAGACTGTGTTCGTATTAGTATTGGTAACCGCGAAGAGTGCGAAAAGACACTTGGATTCATTCGTAACTTTTATCAGTAACGAAAGGCTTACCAGTAATAACATTTGCCAGTTTGAGTTGATTAATCGCAGATTGGCAAGTGAAACCAATATTTTGGGTTAGCGTTTGATTTTAGCTAGGCCACCAGATTTAAAATTAAAAGGAAGTTCAAGTGAGTAAACAACAGAAAATACTTTTTATAGACCGTGACGGCACCTTAATTGTAGAGCCGCCAGTTGACTTTCAAGTAGATCGTTTAGACAAGCTAAAATTCGAACCGCGAGTAATTCCTAGCCTGCTTGCTTTGCAAGATGCTGGTTACCGCTTAGTAATGGTCACTAACCAAGATGGTTTAGGTACCGATAGCTACCCACAAGAAGATTTCGATGCACCACACAATATGATGATGGAGTTCTTCGAATCTCAAGGCGTTAAGTTTGACGACGTGCTTATTTGCCCTCACTTTGACGAAGACAACTGCTCTTGCCGTAAGCCTAAACTGGGTATGGTTAAAGAGTACCTACAAGGCGGTAAAGTCGATTTCCAACACTCTGTTGTGATTGGCGACCGAATGACGGATCTTCAACTGGCAGAGAACATGGCAATCCGCGGTATTCAATATAGCCCGGATGCGGAAACTGAAGGCACGCTTAACTGGCCACAAATCGTTAAAGATCTGACGGTTAATGCGCGTATTGCTGAAGTAGTTCGTACCACTAAAGAAACAGATATCAAGGTTGCAGTAAACCTTGATGAAACCGGTGGCAACAAGATCGATACCGGCATGGGTTTCTTCGACCACATGCTTGATCAAATCGCGACACACGGTGGTTTCCAAATGAACCTGACTGTGAAGGGCGACCTGCACATTGATGATCACCACACAGTCGAAGATACCGCTCTGGCTTTAGGCCAAGCATTGAAAGATGCACTAGGCGACAAACGTGGTATTGGCCGTTTTGGTTTCAGCCTACCAATGGATGAGTGTTTGGCTCAGTGTGCGTTAGACCTTTCTGGTCGTCCATACCTGAAGTTCGATGCTAAATTCAGCCGTGAGCAAGTGGGTGATCTTTCAACCGAGATGGTGGTTCACTTCTTCCGTTCTCTAACTGACACATTGGCTTGCACGCTACACCTTTCTTCTGATGGCAATAATGATCACCACATCATTGAGAGCCTGTTCAAAGCGTTTGGCCGTACTCTTCGCCAAGCAATCAAAGTTGAAGGTAACGAGTTACCAAGCAGCAAAGGCGTTCTGTAAGGGTTCGGTATGAAAGAGCAAAAAGTCGTTATTATTGATACTGGTTGTGCCAACGTTTCATCGGTGAAGTTTGCGATTGAACGTTTGGGCTACGCAGTTGAAATTTCAAAAGAACCAGAAGTGGTTCTTGCTGCCGACAAGCTATTCCTACCCGGTGTAGGTACAGCAAGTGAGGCAATGAAGAACCTGCAAGAGCGTGACCTTGTTACCCTTGTCAAGCAAGTTGAGAAGCCTCTGCTGGGTATCTGTCTAGGTATGCAGCTGTTAGGCAAACTGTCTCAAGAGAAAGGTCAAAAGGCTGATGAGTTAGTTGAATGCCTAGGTTTGTGTGATGGCGAAGTTCGTTTACTTGAAACGGGCGACTTACCATTACCACACATGGGGTGGAACACAGTAACAGCAACGCCTAATCACCCGCTATTTAAAGACATTGAAGAAGGCGAATACTTCTACTTTGTTCATAGCTTCGCAATGCCAGTGGGCGACTACACAATCGCACAATGTGATTACGGTAATCCGTTCACTGCGGCGGTTCAAAGTGGCAATTATTATGGTGTTCAGTTCCACCCAGAGCGATCTTCGAAAGCTGGCTCTAAGCTGATTCAGAACTTCTTGGAATTGTAATAAGGATTAGGCAGCGGCTAACGTTGCCATATAAGGAATGTAAATGATTATTCCCGCGTTAGATTTAATTGAAGGCCAAGTAGTTCGCTTATTCCAAGGAGACTACGGGCAAGTAACAGAATACAAAGTAGACCCAGCAGAGCAGTTTAATCTGTACCACCAAGCTGGCGCTGGCTGGCTGCACCTTGTTGACTTAACGGGCGCAAAAGACACAACGGCTCGTCAGTTAGACTTGATTGCTAAGCTCCTTGCTAGCACGCCTGCGAACATCCAGATTGGTGGTGGCGTGCGTAACGAACAAGATGTCGTTGATCTGCTAGAAGCTGGCGCACAGCGCGTTGTGGTTGGTTCTACAGCCGTTAAGCAACCTGAGTTGGTGAAAGGTTGGATGGAGAAGTACGGCGCGGAAAAAATCGTGCTGGCTCTAGACATCAACATTGATGAAAGCGGCACACGTAAAGTGGCGATTTCAGGTTGGCAAGAAGATTCAGGTGTGACTATTGAAGCGCTGATTGAAGACTACCTCACGGTTGGCCTTAAACACGTGCTGTGTACCGATATTTCACGTGACGGCACGCTAGAAGGATCAAACGTAGAGCTCTATGTTGATCTTTGTAAGCAGTACCCACAAGTGCAATTCCAATCATCGGGCGGCATTGGCAGCCTAGCTGATATCGAAGCGCTTAAAGGCAGCGGTGTTGCGGGTGTGATTGTGGGTCGTGCGCTACTTGATGGCAAGTTTACCGCAGAGGAGGCATTTGCATGTTGGCAAAGCGAATAATCCCTTGTTTGGATGTCCGTGACGGACAAGTGGTTAAGGGCGTTCAGTTCCGTAACCACGAAATTATTGGTGACATCGTTCCGCTAGCACAACGCTATGCAGAAGAGGGCGCCGATGAATTGGTATTTTATGACATCACCGCATCAAGTGATGGCCGTGTGGTCGATAAAAGCTGGGTGAAACGCGTAGCTGAAGTGATCGATATCCCTTTCTGTGTCGCTGGTGGTATTAAATCAGCAGAAGATGCAGCGCGCATTCTTGAGTTTGGTGCGGATAAAGTGTCAATCAACTCACCGGCATTGGCTAATCCACAGCTGATTACTGACCTTGCTGATAAGTTTGGCGTTCAGTGTATCGTTGTCGGTATCGATTCATACTTCGACAAAGAAACCGGTAAATATCAGGTTTACCAATTTACAGGCGATGAAGCGCGTACTAAAGCAACCAAATGGGAAACCAAAGATTGGGTGCAGGAAGTACAGAAGCGTGGCGCAGGTGAGATTGTGTTAAACATGATGAACCAAGATGGCGTTCGTAACGGCTATGATATCGATCAGTTAAACATGGTGCGTGAAGTGTGTAATGTGCCATTGATTGCCTCTGGTGGCGCTGGTGCAATGGAGCACTTTGCTGAAGCTTATAAAAAGACCAACGTGGATGGAGCACTTGCGGCTTCGGTATTCCACAAACAAGTCATCAATATTGGTGAACTTAAACAGTATTTAAAACAACAAGATGTAGAGGTGCGACTATGAGTTTTGAACCCGTAAGCTTATCAAAAACAGAAGTAGGCGCATTGTCAGAGCGTATTAACTGGGAAAAAGTAGATGGCTTAGTGCCAGCGATTGTTCAAGATTACCAGTCAAGCCAAGTGCTAATGATGGGATACATGAACCCAGCCGCACTTGAGAAAACGGGTGAAACTGGCAATGTGACGTTTTTCTCTCGCACAAAAGAGCGTCTTTGGACGAAAGGTGAAACGTCGGGCAATGTATTGCAACTGCAAAACATCGCCTTGGACTGTGACAGCGACACCTTACTGGTTAAAGTTAATCCCATTGGTCCAACGTGCCACACAGGTACAACAACGTGTTGGGATGGAGACAAGCAAGAAGAGTCTCAGATGGTGTGGCTTCATCAGCTTGAGCAGCTATTGGCTGCCCGCAAGGACGCCGATCCTGAATCTTCTTATACTGCCAGTCTATATGCCCGTGGCACCAAGCGTATTTCGCAAAAAGTGGGCGAAGAAGGCGTTGAAGTCGCGCTTGCGGCGACGTCGGGCGATAAGGCGGAGTTAGTGTGTGAATCAGCAGATTTGATTTACCACCTAATGGTTCTTCTTCAAGACCAAGGCTTATCGATGGATGATGTGGTAAACAAGCTGAAAGAGCGTCATAAGTAAGCTCTCTTTAGATTAATAGAACCGCGTAAAAGACAGACAAAAGCCCCGCAAACAAACATGTTTACGGGGCTTTTTAGTTTTTTAATTTTCAAGATTTCTAAGCCCTACGTCACTTTTCTAACCTCTGACTTTGCGTCATTCCGAGGAGCCTAAGCGACATCAGGAATCTCTTCTCTCAATCTGACTTCTTAGTCGAACGAGTTACCCGCAGCACTTCTTGTATTTCTTACCACTGCCACAAATACACGGATCATTACGGCCGATTTTAAAGCTCTCAACGGTTTGATTTAAGCGTGGGTCAATTTCTGGTTGTGTAGTTTGTTCCTGCTCTGGGAAGGTACCATCAATGTAGTACCAAAGACCGTCTTCACGTATAAAGCGAGAGCGTTCTTGCATGCAGTATTGTGCGCCTTCTTCATTGAAGTAAGCTTTAAACTCAACAAAGCCTTCGTCTTGGTGCGAGCCTACCGCAGTATCGATGACTTCTAGTCCTGCCCAATCACTGTTGATAGATTCGGCAATGCCTTCTCTTTGTGCTTCTGCATTGCAGCTAGGGTGGTAAGTCGCAACAACATAGTCAACCAAACCCAGCACGTGTGCTGAATAACGAGAGCGCATTAATTGCTCTGGTGTTTCAACGGCACTGTGGTTAAGGTGCGCTGATTCACAGCACTGTTGGTAAGTATTGTTGCTACCGCATGGGCATAAAGACATAGTCAGGTCCTGTAAAAATGGCCTCTATTAAGAGGCCATAAATGAATGCGTGGGAGTTTACCAAGAAACGATCGCTCACCAAAGCTTAGTTTCTATTGAAACTATTAAAGCTATAGTACGAAGTATGTTATTTCAGGGCTGGAGCCAATAGCTCTTGGGCCCAAGTTGTCGCTTCGTCATAAGCTTGACCAAGTTGAGCTTCACTCAGTTTGAGAAGCTGGCGAATACGAGTCGCTTCATCCCAACGAGCTTGTTCATAAGCAACGACCATCGCCAATACAGCACCTAACACGCCTTTACGTTGGATAAGGGCCTGTTTAATCTCATCGTCGATTGGCACTGAGTCCAGTACTTGCTTCAACGGTTGGTCAAACAGTGAATCCAGTAGCGAGAACATACCGGTCAAAAAGGCTTGTCCTGGCTCAACCTTCACATTCATCTTCTCGACTAAGAGCTCACATTGACGCGCGCGTAATACCGCTAAACCGTAGAGTGAGTCCGGCTTGTCTTCTTTCGCTGATGCGATCGCCACAAGTGAAACGAACTTACGCAGCTTTTGTTCACCAAGGTAAATAAGCGCTTGGCGGAATGAACGAATCGTTGTTGGTGAACCGCCAGCGGAGTTTACGTAGGTAAGTAGCTTATACGACATGGTCACATCGAGCGTAATCAAACGCTCTACTTCACCAAAGTCGATAGGGTCGTGCGCAATCTCTTTTAACAGCTGAACAGTCGTCAGGAATGCCGGGTTGAGCGCACGCGTTTGGATCATCTCTGGCTTGCTAAAGAAATAACCTTGAAAGTAGGTGAAGCCTGCTTTTTTCGCTTCTTGGTATTCTTCGTACGTTTCTACTTTCTCAGCAAGGAACTTGATATCTAGCCCTTTGAGAGAGTTCATAAACATCGCTGCTTTGGCAATTGGCGTCAAACGGATATCGAACTTGATAATTGAAACGTAGGGTAAGAAGCGCTTCCAAGCTTTACTTGGCACAAAGTCGTCTAGCGCAATGGTATAACCCGCGTCAAAGATGGTTTTGATTGCTTCAAGTAATTCGTCTGTTGGTTCGCAGTCTTCAAGAACCTCAACAACGAGGCTTTCTTTGGGGAACAGAGTAGGGACTAAGTTGATTAGGCTTGCATATGGGAAGTTCACGAACCCAAGCTTATCACCCAACGTATTATAGTGGGTCGATAAGAAGTGATCGGAAAGCAAACGGCTAGTAGCGAGCTCCGGCTCTACTTCAGGGAAAGTGTTCTTAGGACCATCCCTGAATAGCAACTCGTAACCTATGGTTTTCTTGCCTGTGTCGAGTATTGGTTGACGCGCTACGTATGAATATTTCAACTTGGTACTGTGTTCGGTTTATTTCTGGTAGAGAGATAATAGCTAATTCACTAGAAATTACCATACACTTTCTAAGAAAGTCTGACCGACAATAATAATCAAAGTGAAAGTTTAAGCGTGATGTTAAAAGCTATTGCTAAACGCTCGATTCTGTAGTTCAAAACTTTGCGGCGTGAACACCAGCACTGAGCCTTGCGTATACCAATCGCCAAGTACGATACGGGTTTTAGTGCAATTGTTAGCATTAAATGTATGGATGTCTGGGCGGTGAGTATGGCCGTGGATCATCAGATCGACATTGTTTCGTTCCATCACATCTTCGACTTCTTGCTGTGTCACATCCATGATGTCGAGAGACTTGGTCTGCTTGTCATCTTTGATATCTGATTGAACCTTTGAAACAATTTTCTTCTTGATGAAAAATGGAATTCGGTTGAAGACCCATTGTAACCATGGCTGATGCACTTTTTCGCGAAAGGCGAGGTACTTTACATCTTCAGTACATAGAGTGTCTCCATGCAATACTACCGCTTTTTGCCCGTAGATATCGATCGTAGAAACTTCGTCGAGAAGTTGTACGCCCGTTTGCTTAGCAAATTTTTTGCCGACTAAGAAGTCGCGGTTCCCTTGAGTAAAGTAACAAGGCACGCCTGTTTTCACTAAGTCGATAAACGCTTGGCGGATAGAAGTCGCGAATTCACTCTTATCATCGTCACCAATCCAGAATTCGAAAAGGTCACCTAATACGTAAAGTGCATCCGCTTCTACGGCTTCTTTCTTCATAAAGGTTAAGAAGCAGTCTGTGATGTCTTCTCGTGACGGAGAAAGGTGCAGATCTGATATAAAATATGTTTTCATAGGTCTAAAAAAAGGGAGCGATTCGCTCCCTATATCCTGATTTTATCGGCTCATCAATACTAACCGAAAGCGATGAATTAAGCTTCGATTGTAGTACCAGTGATGATCACTTCTTCTAGAGGTACATCTTGGTGCATACCCATAGAACCAGTGCTAACACCTTTAATCTTGTTTACGATGTCCATGCCTTCAACAACTTCTGCGAATACACAGTAGCCCCAACCGTCTAGGCTTTCGCTACGGAAGTTTAGGAAAGAGTTGTCGTTAACGTTGATGAAGAACTGAGAGCTGGCTGAATGCGGTTCCATAGTACGAGCCATTGCTAGCGTACCAACTTTGTTCGCTAGACCGTTGTTTGCTTCGTTCTTGATCGTTGCACGAGTTGCCTTTTCTTTAAGGCCAGAAGTCATGCCGCCGCCTTGAATCATGAAACCATCGATAACACGGTGGAATAGTGTGTTGTCGTAGAAACCGTCACGGCAATACTGTAGAAAGTTTGCGCTTGTTTCTGGTGCTTTTTCTTCGTTAAGTTGAACTTTGATATCACCAAAATTTGTGTGAAGGATGATCATGATTGTTACCTTACTGTCTTTTTAATATGAAGTTCGAATTCTAGCGCATGTTGGCGGACTTTCAAATCATCAAATCATTCACTTAACTCAGATGTTTAAAGTAATTCCTGCTTTTGGGGATTACCTATTAAGGTATGACTTGTTATACTGCGAGCTTATTTTGATTAATCCATAAAATAGATAGAGATCATGCTGAAGATATATAACACGCTCACAAGACAGAAAGAGGAATTCAAACCAATTACAGCTGGCAAAGTCGGCATGTATGTCTGTGGGGTAACCATATACGATCTCTGTCATATTGGTCATGGTCGTACGTTCGTTTCTTTCGACGTAGTAACTCGTTACCTTCGTTACCTTGGTTACGATTTGAATTTCGTTCGTAACATCACAGATATCGATGACAAAATCATCAAACGCGCTAACGAAAACGGTGAGTCTTGTGACTCTCTGACTGAGCGTTTAATCGGTGAGATGCACGCTGACTTTGATGCATTGAACATGAAGCGTCCAGATGTTGAGCCTCGTGCGACAGAATACATCACTGAAATCATCGAGCTTGTTGAAAAGCTGATTGAACGTGGTTTCGCATACGTTGCAAGCAACGGCGACGTGATGTTTGAAGTAAAGAAATTCGACGAATACGGTAAGCTTTCAAAGCAAGACCTTGATCAGCTTCAAGCGGGTGCTCGCGTTGATGTTGAATCTGCAAAACGCAGCCCACTAGACTTCGTTCTTTGGAAGATGTCTAAGCCAGGTGAACCTACATGGGAATCGCCATGGGGCCCGGGTCGTCCAGGTTGGCACATCGAATGTTCAGCAATGAACTCGTCTATTCTTGGTAACCACTTCGATATCCACGGTGGTGGTTCAGATCTGCAGTTCCCTCACCACGAAAACGAAATCGCACAGTCTTGCTGCGCGCACGGCACTCAGTATGTAAATACTTGGATGCACAGTGGTATGGTGATGGTAGACAAAGAGAAGATGTCTAAGTCACTAGGTAACTTCTTCACTATCCGTGACGTGCTAGCACATTACGATGCTGAAACGGTACGTTACTTCCTAATGTCTGGTCACTACCGTAGCCAGCTAAACTACAGCGAAGATAACCTAAACCAAGCTCGCGCATCACTAGAGCGTCTATACACGTCACTTCGTGGCCTAGACCTTACAGCCGCTCCTGCCGGTGGCGAAGAGTACGTGACTCGATTCTCTACAGCGATGAACGATGATTTCAACACACCTGAAGCTTATTCAGTACTGTTTGAAATGGCTCGTGAAATCAACCGTATCAAGCCTGAAAGCATTGAAAAAGCAAGCGGACTGGGTGCATTGATGCGTGAACTAGCAGACATCATCGGTATTCTTCACCAAGAGCCAGAAGCCTTCCTACAAGGTGATGCGGCAGGTAACGACGACGAAGTGGCTGAAATCGAAGCGTTGATCAAACTGCGTAACGACTCTCGTGCTTCAAAGGATTGGGCAAATGCCGACCTTGCACGTGATAAGCTAAACGAGTTGGGTATTGTTCTGGAAGATGGCCCAGAAGGTACGACTTGGCGTCGTAAGTAAATCTTATAAAAAGGGCTGATTTTCAGCCCTTTTTTCTAGCACGAATTCTCTATTTTCACCTTTTCTATCTTCAACTTTTAATTAACAGGAATATTTCTGTGGCTCAGATGTATTTTTATTACTCGGCAATGAATGCGGGTAAATCAACAACGCTTCTTCAATCTTCATTCAACTACCAAGAACGTGGCATGACGCCAGTGATCTTTACGGCAGCTTTGGACGATCGCTATGGTATCGGTAAAGTGAGCTCACGAATTGGTCTGCAATCTGAAGCTCAGCTGTTTAAAAATGACACCAACATGTTTGATGCGATCAAAAAGCTCAATGAGGAAGAAAAGCGTCATTGTGTTTTGATCGATGAGTGCCAATTTTTATCGAAGGAGCAGGTGTACCAATTAACAGAAGTGGTTGATAAGCTGCACATCCCTGTACTTTGTTACGGCCTACGTACCGATTTCCTGGGTGAACTGTTTGAAGGTAGCCGTTACTTACTGTCTTGGGCAGATAAACTTGTTGAGCTTAAAACAATTTGTCACTGTGGCCGTAAAGCGAACATGGTAATTCGTACCGACGAGCACGGTGTGGCGATTGCTGAGGGCGACCAAGTGGCTATTGGCGGTAACGACAAATACGTTTCTGTTTGTCGTCTGCACTACAAAGAAGCGTTAGGTAAATAAGCAGCTCTATTTGCTAACGCGAAAGAACGAAAAACGGTGACCAAGTGTCACCGTTTTTGTTTATTGGGCCTGTGTTTTGCTTTCTTCCAAGCCGAGCTTTTGTTTTATTTCCTGCCGAGCTTTTACTTTGTTCAAAGTCTAACTTTTGCTTATTCGAAACCGAGCTTCTTCAATGCTCGATAGGCGTGGTCAACGTCGTCGGGGATCGGCATCTCAATCTGAAAGCCTTTCTCTGGGTAGGATTTGATTCGCTCGTAATCAGCAATTAATGCGCCTAACACCATATCTAACGGCAACTCTTCGTTAAAGTAATCATCCCAAGTTTGCCATTGCGACGTCACGGTAATCTCGGAAGTTTCGTCAGGCCATTGTTTACTGAAGGTTGCGTAGGTACGTTTCTCCATGAAGGGCTTCTGAACTAAGGTTAGCCTCTTCGGCGATAACCCTTTTTCTGTCAGCAACTCATGAGTGAATCGTACATTTTCCCCAGTATTTGTTGCGTGTTTCTCTATGATAATGTCAGAGTCAGGCACGCCACAATCCCGTGCGATAGAAGCGAATGTTTCTGCTTCTGAGCGTTCAAAGCTTCTTTCGGTAAAGCGCCCCACACCGCCAGAAAAAACGATGTAAGGCGCGATCTGTTGGTGATAAAGCTCGGCTGCATATTCAGCTACGCGAGTATCGTTGCTACACAATACAAAGATACAGTCGGAAGGCGTAACCTTGTGACCCATCGACATAAAGTTCCAAAGGGTGTCGACTGAGCGATGCAGTTTTATGTTGGGATTTTTGTTAGCAATAGATTGTTCAGTCATGAAGTGCGTCCAGTGTGGATTCGAATTTAAATGAATAACCTAAGTCGAGAATCTTCTTCGAAGAGATTAACTTGTCTGGGGTATCAACAACAGCGGGCAGAGGCTCACTGCTGTTGGCGCTTTTCAGTGCCGCGGCATAAAACTCCGCCTTACTGACTGTATTTGGTGTGGTCACGTTAACTATTTCATTGTGCAGTTGACTGATAGCGAAATCGACAGCACCAATTGCATCATCAAGGTGCAGCATGTTGGCTGGAGCTTGAGTGCTGACTTGTTTTAACTTGCTTGCGAAGCGTGATGGGTGACGGCTTGGGCCGATTAAGCCACTAAAGCGAAGAATGGTGTAGTCGATACCGGAATCAATCACTGACTGTTCAGCTTGCAGCATGATTCGTGCGTTATCGGAAAATAAAGACGCGTGCTCGTTATCTGAGGTCGAAAGAGGGAGTGATGCATCCAGCTCGTTCAGCACACCCGGCTTAGTTGGGTATACCGTAGTTGAACTAACCATAATGAGCTTTTTAATGTTGGCCTTTTGGCATGCATTGGTGAGTTGCTGCCAGTAGTCGGCATACTCTTGTCCTGCTCCTTTTCTAAAGCCAGGAGGGAAGCTGCCAATCACAATTTCAGTGTTGTTTTCGAGTAACAATGAATAGAGTCGCCCGATAGTCTGTTGTGGATCGGATGAATCAAAGCTAAACACTTCACATGGAATTTGTTCGCTACCAATGGCATCTGCTCCCGCTTGGGTCGTTTTCGTGACCACTACTCGGTTACCATGTTTTTCTAAATGTTCAGATAAAGGTGCACCTACCCATCCTGCACCGACAATAAATATAGAAGCCATGTGTTCCTCACAACTGCAAATGACGAATTTACAATAAGCCTAACAAAGCTTTGCCCAAAAATGAAAAAACTCCACGGCCGAAGCAAGTGGAGTTTTTACTAGAACAATGGAGCTTTAGTTTAGTACGCGAAGAAGCTTGTCTGCGCGCTCTGCCATCTCGATACCTTCATCTGTTAGGTAACCGCCGTCTGGCTGAGTACAAAGGTTTTTTTCGAATAGGCGCTTAACAGCGTCTTGAGTTTCTTGAGCAGCCTCTTGATGGACTTTAATTCCAGTAGCTGCACTACTTACATCAAATTGAAGAAGGAGGTTTAAATCAGCAATATGTTCAGCGTTGTACTTCATAATTAACCTATATATTCATAACGTTCTCTACCTTCACCTTAGTGCGCATTCTCGGCTCAGGCAATAGCAAATAAAGAGAATTGATAAGTGATACCAAATTGATTGATTAATCATCGAGTGATGAGTTTATTTTGGTTATATTGGGTGATTTGCACCCACTTAAATCATCAGTGATGTTTATTGCTAAGTGGTTGTAATATATTGTGACTAGAAATAATTTGCATTGAGCGAATATTGTATAAAAAGGATATGCATAAGTGAGAGCGAACAAAGTAGCATTAACGATCAGTATGCTATTTGCTATCTCAGGTTGTCAAAGCACACCCTCAGAGCAGACAGACGCGAACCAAACCACAAACAACAATAATGAATCGACAATAGAGGTCCGTTCATTTCAGTCTGTCCAAAGCGTTTACTCCGAATGGGAAGTTAAGCTTGAAGACCATGCTCAATTGTCTCTCTATGCACCAGAGAATTACAATGAACTATTAGACGCATGGGATGATGCTGAAAGCATTTATGCGGACTTACTTAAAGACGAAACTCGGATAACCAAGAGTTACTCCATTTTTTCGAGCCTAACTTACGCTGAAGCCTTCGATGAAAAAATCGCTTTGATCAAATCAAACTATGACTCGATCTTAGTGTTAAAGAAGAAGGCTGATCGAGTACTCGCGGATTCGATTGTCCAAATGGATTACCTGAAGTTTCTTGGCGCAGATACCATGTTTACCTCGAGCTACAAACGTTTGTATTCAGAATACAGCGAGTTGTTCGAGTATGTGCTGGTCGATGAGCTTGAAGACGCTCAAGAAGCTCAGGTGGAATTTCTTAACAATGCTCGCTTATTAGAAGTTAAAGTGGCGCATAAGAAATACATCGAACCTTTGAAGAACGAATTAGAGTTCTTGGAAGATGAAGATTTTGATGACGTTGCTCCGCTTACCTTTGCTAAGGCAGCATCTCAAATTGCGTTGGCCGAAAGCCAAGTGAAAGCTAGCCCTCGTGAAAAGTCGATCATTGAAGACGCGGTTCACGCTGCAGAGTTTGAATTGAACCACGTGCGCAGTGTCGCTCATGAAGTCAAAGTGCTGGCGAGCGTAAAAGGCGACCAGTTCGAACAGTCGGTTTTGAATGCCGAGAACCAGCTACTGAGCATTTCACAAATCGTTAATGATGAAGATTACCGTGATGTTGGTTTACGTCAGCAATCACAGAAGATAGTAGCGAGTGTTAAGGCGTTAAAAAGCTCTGATATGACAGGGCTTTTAAAGTCAGAGATTGAAACTTTGACTGAGCAATTGGCTAAGCTGGAGTCTGAAAACCAGAAGCAAGCGCAGCAACTGTCTGAAGCAACCAAGCACAGTGAGTTGCTCGGTGAGCAGATTACCAAGAGTGATGCTCACATTAAAAGCTTAGAAGAGTTAGTGGATAGTTTGAAAAGCTTAGGTGGCAAAGTTGCCAACGAAAGTGACTCTGGTGTGATGTCCCCGGCTGTTGAATCTACTCTAGAGGATTCAACCCTAGAACAATCATCAGAAGAAGTGATTGAACCTTCGGTTTAGCATCACTAATTTCTTTATTTGTGATTGAGTTAAAAGCGCCTTAGGGCGCTTTTTTACGTTCTGTTGATCTATGTCAAAATCTAGAAATAAAAGCGCTCTGTGAGCCATTTTAGTGTACGTTATTCTTTGATTTTTAACGTAACTTGTTGATATTTATAGATGTGTTATTTTATATGCTGATAACTAATCATTCAGCAGAGTTTTCTTTTTACTACTAAAGTCGTATGAATTTGGAATAACTCGGACTATTTGCTTTCAACAAGGCTGTGAGAGCTATTTTGTGCCTAAAATAGCTCTTGAATTCAGAAATGAAAGAGAGGATTATCGCGCTCCCGACGACATGTTTCAAAATGTAAATCATCATGAATCTAAACCAATTTGACTCATTATTACCGCCACAAATGGCTGAGCGCGCTGCAGATATTGGCGTAGGTAAAGCAACCAAAGATCCAATCAAATCTTTTCTCCTAGCGATTTCCGCTGGCATACATATCGGTATTGCGTTTGTGTTTTACACCATCGTAACGACTGGTGCTGGTGATTTGCCGTGGGGTATTACTCGCTTATTAGGTGGCCTTGCATTTAGCTTGGGCTTAATTCTCGTTGTTGTTACCGGTGGTGAGCTATTTACCAGTTCGGTGCTGACTCTGGTTGCTCGTGCAAGTGGCAAGATTACTTGGCGCACGCTCGTTAAGAACTGGGCTACGGTTTATGTAGGTAACTTGATTGGCGCATTGCTGCTGGTGGCTTGTATGTTACTGACCAAACAGTACATGTTCGACCACGGCCAAGTGGGTTTGAATGCAATGGCGATCTCTCAACATAAGATGCACCATGATTTTATCCAAGCTATCGCGCTCGGCATCATGTGTAATGTATTAGTTTGTATCGCGGTATGGATGACGTTTAGTGGACGTACTCTGACTGACAAAATTGCGGTAATGATTTTACCTGTAGCGATGTTCGTATCGGCTGGTTTTGAGCACTGTATTGCAAATATGTTCCAAGTGCCTTTAGCTATCGGCATCAAAACATTTGCTCCAGCTGAATTTTGGACAATGACGGGCGCTAATCCTGCGGACTATGTTGATCTGAACATGGCGGACTTTTTGATGAACAACTTGCTGCCCGTTACCATCGGTAACATCATTGGCGGCGGTATCTTTGTTGGTATGTGGTACTGGTTGATCTACCTACGTGACTAACTCAGTTGACGAAATGAGTTAACGCTCTGTGGAAACACTGAACTGACTTATGACATTTACAAGACGGCCTGCATTGCAGGCCGTTTTTTATTTGTGGAAAACCTACTTCTTCATCTCTCTAATGATCATCTGAAAATTCAACAGCGCTGATTACCATGTGTGTATATGTCTTTGAAATCACCCAAAGATCGAAGGCGATGATCTTTCCTTGGGTCGAAATGGACAAAAAAGGATCTATATTGATTTGGTTATCCACAGTTTCTGTGGATAACCTGTCTCAAATTCAGTGAGTAACCAGATCTAAGTGGAGTAGGGAGGTTATTTCGAAGGCTGTATTTGAGCGAGAACTCGCCCTTCTTTGGTCAGAGATGTCTTCAATGAGAGGTGAAGTACAAGGGCTAGAGAGCAGCTCATCATCACGAAAATCGCCAGCATGATCATCAGTTGATACTTAATCGCGATCATCGGTGAAGCACCACCTAAGATCTGTCCAGTCATCATTCCCGGCAGCGTTACTAAGCCTGTGGTTGCCATAGAGGCCATGATAGGGGACATCGCTTTCTGTATTGCATTACGTACAAAAGGCGCAGCAGCATAAGTAGGAGACGCGCCTAACGCGATTGCTGCTTCATATTCTGATTTCTGTGTTTCAAAGGCACCAAACAGGTTCTGTAATGCCACGATATTACTGCTTAAGCTATTACCCAATAACATCCCTGCGATTGGGATAAGGTACTGCGCGTTAAAAACCGGTGTCGGCTTAATGATGAAAAAGCAGATGAACAAGACAATAGGTACACAAGTTACCGCAAGGCTAACGGCGACAGGAGCCGAAAGTAGGTTTCTTGGCAGTCTAGATTTTTCAACAATCGAGCTTGCACCGACGATAATCATAGTAAATAACCACAGCAAATTGACCCACAAACTATTCAAAGTGAACAAGTATTCTAGGTAAAGTCCCACCAGAAATAGCTGAATAACCATACGAATGATGCTGATAGAAGCCTCTTTGCCAAGGCCGAGTTTTAACTTGTGGTTGATGGTAATGGGTAGCAAGAGAAGTGAGCTGAAGAACAATAACTGCCACCAAGATATATCAATAACGTCTTGCATAATGTTTCCTTTTAAGTAGGTCCCCATCATATCTGAAAGTGCCAAATGATGCATTTCAGCTTCTCAGCCGTTGCTTTAAAAAATACTCAATAATTTAACAATCAAACCACAGAATATTGGTTTTTTGAGGCATTTTTGGCTACTACTTAGTAGGTAAAACGTTAAAATTGGTTACAATATGGTTGCGCCGGTGTTGGAATTTAACATTTGTGAAATATACTTAATTCTTCACATTTGTTAATACTTTTTAATAACTTTGTTTAACTAAAAACAACTTTGGATGAGCTCAAAAAAGTATTGATTAGCAAGGGTTATAACGGGAGATTTGATTGAACCCTACTTTGAGTATGGTCTAAAATTTGTCGTTAGATACTTAAGAACTTTAGCCCCATAGAATGGGTTACTCGAAATTACTAAATACAAAATAGGCAAAATGTATGAGTGATGTTAATAAAATTGAAACTAGCGAAAAACATTCGCTGGAGTGGAAGTCTTTCCTCTTCATCGCGGTGGTTCTCTTCCCAATATTAAGTGTGGCTTTTGTAGGCGGTTACGGCTTCCTAGTTTGGGCACTGCAAGTGTTTGTATTCGGACCTCCAGGTGCTCACGGCGGCATGTAATGCCCTCTAAGTAACAACATTTTTTAAAATCAATATTTAAGAGAGCTAAACATGAAATCATTTTTAGTTAAATTATGGCGCACAATGACTCGCCCAGCAGTACACATCAGTCTTGGTGTACTAACTATGGGTGGCTTTATCGCCGGTGTTATTTTCTGGGGCGGTTTTAACACAGCTCTAGAGCACACAAATACAGAAGAATTCTGTGTAAGCTGTCACACCATGCGTGACAACGTATACGTAGAACTACAGGAAACGGTTCACTGGAAAAACACTTCTGGTGTACGTGCTACTTGTCCTGACTGTCACGTTCCACATGAATGGACAGCAAAAATCGCTCGTAAGATGCAAGCTTCTAAAGAAGTATTCGCTCAAGTATTTGGTGACCTAGATACGCCTGAGAAATTCGAAGCTCGTCGTATCGAACTGGCTAAACACGAATGGGATCGCTTCTCTTCGAACAAATCTCTAGAGTGTAAAAACTGCCACAACTACGATTCAATGGATTTCGAAAACATGCGCCCAACAGCGCGTATCCAGATGAAGAACGCGGCAGAGCGTGATCAAAGCTGTGTTGACTGTCACAAAGGTATTGCTCACAACCTTCCATTAGATATGGCATCAGCGAGCGGTATTGTTGGCGAGCTAGAAAACGTAGCAAGCAGCACATCTTACGCAAATGGTTCAGACGTGATCTCTATTCGTCACCTACCAATGTACACAGATGAAACAGCTGAAGTTGAAGCGGGTCTATTAAGCCCTGCAAGTAAAGTTGCTGTGATCGACGAAAAAGGCGACATGATCAAGATTCAAATCGACGGTTGGCGTAAAGCGAAAGGCTTCGGACGTGTAATCCAAGAAGACTTCGGTATGAACATCTCGACTGCAATATTGACGAAAGAAGTATCTCAAAGTGACGTAATCACTGTTGGTGAGAAGAAAGAAGATGAGCTAACTGGTCTTCCTTGGGAAGAAGTTAACCTAGCACTTTGGATGAAGAAAGAGTCTATGGTTGATAACTTCGATCCAATCTGGAACGCAGCTGGTCAAGCGTACCAATCTAACTGTTCAACGTGTCACTCACAGCCAGATGAAGCTCACTTCAGCGCTAACGGTTGGGTAGGCATGCTAGATGGTATGATTGCATTCGTTAACTTCGATACAGATACAGAAGCACTTGTTCTTAAGTATCTACAGAAGCACTCATCAGATTTTTCTGAAGGCCATCACTAATAAGACGTCAATTGGAGTAACACAATGGCAATTACAAGAAGAAGTTTTCTGAAAGGTGTCGCGACGACAAGTGCGGCATCGGTTATCGGTCCAAGCTTATTGGCGTCGGCTTCAGCATCTGCTGCAGAAACAGACGGCGCGTGGAAAGTCTCTGGTTCTCACTGGGGTGCATTCCGAGCTCGCGTTTACGCGGGTAAAGTACAAGAAATTAAACCTCTAGAAATCGATCAACACCCAACTGAGATGTTGAAAGGTATTAAAGGTATTATCTACAGCCCATCACGTGTGCGTTACCCAATGGTTCGCCTAGATTGGTTGAAGAAGCATAAATACAGCGCAGACACGCGTGGTAACAACCGTTTTATTCGTGTGACTTGGGATGAGGCACTAGACCTTGTTTACCGCGAGCTAGAGCGCGTACAGAAAGATTACGGTCCATGGGCGCTTCACACAGGTCAAACTGGTTGGAGACAAACTGGTCAGTTCCACAGCTGTACTAACCACATGCAACGTGCAATGGCACTTCACGGTTACTCTGTGAAGAAAATCGGTGACTACTCAACAGGTGCTGGTCAAACGATCATGCCTTACGTGCTAGGTTCGACTGAAGTTTACGCGCAAGGTACATCTTGGGAACTTATCCTAGAAAACAGTGACAACATTGTTCTTTGGGGTAACGATCCAGTTAAAAACCTGCAAGTAGGTTGGACATGTGAGACGCACGAGTCGTTCGCATACCTAGAACAGCTGAAAGAAAAAGTTGCTAAGAAAGAGATCAACGTTGTTTCTGTTGACCCTGTTAAAAACAAAACAGGCCGTTACCTAGAAAACGAGCAAATGTACATCAACCCACAAACTGATGTGGCGTTCATGCTTGGTGTTGCTCACGTGCTTTACAACGAAGGCCTATACGACAAGAAGTTCATCGAAACTTACTGTCTAGGTTTTGAAGACTTCATCAAGTACGTTCAAGGTGAAACGAAAGACAGAGTTGAGAAGACACCTGAGTGGGCTTCTGCTATCTGTGGCGCAAGCGCGGACTCTATCCGTGACTTCGCTAAGATGCTGGTTAACGGTCGTACACAGATTCTTGTGGGTTGGAGTATCCAACGTCAAGAGCACGGTGAACAGCCTTACTGGATGTGTGCAGTTATCGCAGCAATGGTTGGCCAAATTGGTCTACCGGGCGGTGGTATCTCTTACGGTCACCACTACTCTGGTATCGGTGTATCTTCAACTGGCTTCGCTGCTCCGGGTTCTTTCCCGCTGAACATCGACCAAGGTCAATCACCTAAGTACACCAACACAGATTACAACGGCTACAGCCGCGTAATCCCTGTTGCTCGTTGGGTAGATAGCCTGTTAGAGCCAGGTAAGAAGATCAAAGCAAACGGCGCAACAGTGACACTGCCTGACATCAAGATGATGGTATTCAGTGGTAACAACCCGTGGCACCACCACCAAGATCGCAACAAGATGCGTAAAGCATTCAAGAGCCTACAAACTGTAGTGGCTGTTGATTTTGCTTGGACTGCAACTTGTCGTCACTCTGACATCGTGCTTCCTGCATGTACTCAGTGGGAACGAAACGATATTGATGGTTATGGCGCATACTCTGGTCGTGGTTTGATCGCGATGCACAAGCTAGTGGATCCTCTGTTCCAGTCTAAGACTGACTTCGAGATCATGTCTAGCCTGACTAAGCGTTGGGGTCGTTACGACGATTACACGCGTGGTATGGACGAAATGCAGTGGGTTAAATCACTGTACGACGAATGTCGCGCTTCAAATGAAGGCAGCTTTGAAATGCCTGAATTTGCTGAGTTCTGGGAGAAAGGTTTCCTAGACTTCGGTAAAGGTAAGCCATGGACTCGTCACGCTTCATTCCGTGAAGATCCAGAGATCAACGCACTAGGTACACCTTCTGGTTTCATCGAAATCACAAGCCGTACTGTTGGCAATATGGGCTACGAGCACTGTCAAGAACACCCAATGTGGTTCGAGAAATCTGAACGTTCACACGGTGGTCCAGGCTCTGACAAACACCCGTACTGGCTACAATCTTGTCACCCAGACAAGCGTCTTCACTCTCAGATGTGTGAATCTGAAGAGTGGCGTGCGACTTACGCGGTACAAGGCCGTGAGCCAATCTACATCAACCCAGTAGATGCTAAGAAGAAAGGCATCAAAGATGGCGATGTAGTACGTGTGTTCAACGACCGTGGTCAACTACTAGCGGGTGCTGTTCTAATGGATAGCTACGCTCCTGGTGTTGTTCGTATCGAAGAAGGTGCTTGGTACGGTCCGATCAACGAGAAAGTGGGCGCGCTAGATACATACGGCGATCCAAACACACTGACTCAAGATATCGGTACGTCTGAACTTGCTCAAGCAACGTCAGCAAACACATGTTTGGTTGATTTCGAGAAGTTCCAAGGCAAACTGCCTCCAGTAACTTCATTCGGTGGTCCAATCGAAGTTTCTTAAGTCTTGTCTTAAGAACCAAGATTAAAGCTTGAATTAAAGCCCCTGTAAGCACTCTTACAGGGGCTTTTTGTATTTTTGATATCAGTGTTGGTGTTTCTAAATAAGCCTTATACAGGGCTAATAGAGGGCGTTTTTGAGACAGGCTGTAACGCGCTGTTTGAGAGAGGTGGTAGAAGCAGTGAAGCAGGAAGGGAATGTAAAAAGAACCTGTGGAAAGACTTAAGCAGGCGGAAACAAAAAGGCCGATACAAAGTACCGACCTTACAGAAGCCTATGGAGTTAACTCTACTCAAGTTAGATCTCAAATATAAACCAGTAGCTATAAGCACAGATTAGTGCGGGCACACTAGAGTATAAGGTCGCGACCAGTGCCGCTTTGGGAGCCATCGCAATCGCAGGGAATAGCGCGTCACCATCATTTGAAATTGCGTTACCTACCTGAGCCGAAAGTGGCAGGGCGCCTGAAAGGTATAAGCTAGTGACCAATAATTGCGGTCCACAGCCCGGTAGCAAACCCATCAACACGCCAGCCAGGGGGAGCATGATGCCCCAGCTTGAGAATAGCGTCGCAAAATCAACATTTGCTATCACAGAGCCAAATTCAAAGAAAAGAAAGGCAACCACCACCCAAGCGGTGACAAAGTTTGTATCTTGAGCGGTCTTTTGCAATGGGTGAGAGCCTATACACTTTTCGTCCTCACTCACGGCTGATTTGTAATCCTCAATTTCACGGGTTAGCCCCCACAGAAACATCGAGCTGATCAGCAAAACTGTCCCCGCCCATTCCATCGACATTTCAGGCAAAGCGAGCAGCTCGTTCACATCGACTTGAAAAGAGCCAAGTAGGGCAACGGCAGCACCCGGAATAATCAGTACAGACCACAGGTAACCTTGCAGGTTTATCGCTTTTTTAGAGACCGATTCTTTGTCTTGAGATTGAGAAGCACAGCTGCTCACCACTTCATTTTTCTCTGCTTTTTTTGGGCGTAAGAAGTCGTCTGCGTGAAACAAGTTAATGATTCGGCCTGACGCAGTACCCACGATCACGCCCATCGCCATCATGGCTAAACCTGTCTTAGGCTCGCTCGCTATGAGCAGGAACGCCGCGTCACCCATGGTTGAGACGAGCACCGCAACTACCGCACCAAATCCGAGTTTTCCCGAGATAAATTGTGTGGTTACCACTATCGCACCGCCACAGCCGGGCAACGCGCCCATGAGAGCCGCGAATACCACTTGGTTTGAACGAGATTGATGGACGAGCTTATTGAAGACGTTATCTTTGTTTATGTACAGACTTAACCAGTGGTAAATAGCCAAGGTTAAAGCAACATAACAAGACACTGCCCAAAACGCGTCTGACAAAGTAGTCACCGTCAGCTCTCGTGTAGCTGGGGCTGCAACCAAAGCTGCAAGTGAGACAGGCAAAAGCAGGCGCTTAAATGACAGTGAAAACTGAGTTGTTTTCGCAGCACTACTGCTTGGCAAAAAAGAGATTAGTCGATCCATAGGTGTTACTCAAAATTAGTGGCTTAAGATAAATATATACGAATGATAATAATTATCAATTGCATTTGTTGTTTTTTTATCTATTGTTACTATTGGCTAAACCCACGAAACATGACCAATCTAAAAAAATGAGGTAAAGTATGGCTAATAAAGAGAGGCTCTAAAGGTAGAGTCATAATTGTTAGTGTAATAGGAAGAAACATGATTTTAGTTGTTGGTCACAAAAACCCTGATAGTGACAGTATTTGTAGTGCGTTAGTTGCAACTGAGCTTCTTAAGGCTCGTGGCGAGGAAGCGACACCAATTCGCCAAGGCGAGATCAACCGCGAAACTCAACACATTCTAGAAGTCGCTGGTGCTGAAAAGCCAGAGCTTCGTACTTCTGTTGCTGGTGAGAAAATCTGGCTAGTAGACTACTCAGATCTAGCACAAGCACCAGATGATGTTGCTGATGCAGAGATCGTAGGTATTGTTGATCACCACCGTCTAGGCGACGTGATGACAGTAAACCCAATGGAAGCTTGGATCTGGCCTGTTGGTTGTACAAACACTGTACTTTTCAACATGTTCAAGATTGAAGGTCACGCAATCTCTCAACAAATCGCTAAACTGATGATGTCTGCAATTCTTTCAGACACAGTTGGTTTCGCTTCTCCAACATGTACTCAAAAAGACAAAGACGCGGTTGCTGAGCTTGCTGAAATTGCTGGCGTAACTGACGTTGATGCATTCATCAAAGCGCTTCTAATCGCAAAAACAAACATCGAAGGCCTATCTGCTGCACAGCTAGTAGAAAAAGACCTTAAAGGCTACCCATTCAACGGTCGTGATGTTGTTGTTGGTCAAGTTGAACTTGCGACTCTTGAGCAAGTAGACGGCATGATCGAAGCGCTAGAAGCTGATCTTGAAGAGCGTTGTGAGAAAGACGGTCTAGCGTTCGCTGCGGTAATGCTAACAGATATCACTACTGCTCAAACTCGTCTTCTATACAAAGGTGAGTGGGCTGAGAAATTGGTTAAGCACGAGAAAGGCGGCGTATTAATGATGGAAAATACACTAAGCCGTAAGAAGCAAGGCTGGCCTTGGCTACAAGGTGAGCTTGTTTAATCAAGTCGCTTAATATTAAACGCCTGCTTATTTAGCAGGCGTTTTTCTTTGAAGTAGACTTTCTTCTTCATCGATAATGTTTGAAGTTAACAACACTCGGCATAAAATAGCTTTAAGAGCAAAGTTACTGACTAAAGTAGGAAATTAAGATGACTACACAGCTAGACGATAAAAAAATCGCTGAAATCAACAAGTATACGGGCGAGCAACGCCTGAAATACTGTGTGAAAGAAATCGTAGCAAACCGTGAAGTATGGATCTTAACCGATGAACACGGTTGTGTAATGCTGAACACAGAAGATGAAGATTGTGTTCCAGTATGGCCAAACCAAGAGTTCGCAGAATCATGGGCAACGGGTGATTGGTCTGAGTGTAAAGCTGAGTCTATTTCGTTGAACAAATGGCACAGTCGCTGGACGAACGGTCTAGAAGACGACGAACTTGCTGTTGTAGTATTCCCGAACGAGCAAGAAGAAGGCGTTATCTTGTTCCCGGATGAGTTCGACTTCGAATTGAAAAAGCAGGCAGCTAAGCGCTAGTTCTTTCGTAATACAGTAACATCGTAAGTCAGCGTTGCCTTTCTTAGGCAGCGCTATCATTCAATTATCCCATCTAAGTTACTTCCAACGTATATTCGTCAATACCCAATCAACTGATACAAAGGCGCTTGCTGTGCGGCTTTAGAAGCTTGCTGAAGCACACCTGTTTTGCTGTATCTCTTGAGTATCTTTCGAACGATAGGTTTTACTTCAGATTTTGTCATTCCAGCTTTCAATTCTGGTTCATACAGCAATTGCAGTAGCACTACGTCTAACGGCGATAATAAGTCTTCTGGCGTGTGGTCGTTGAAAATAGAAGGGTAGGCTTTATCTGAATCATTCGGCAGGCCTAGAACTTGTGTGATCTCTTCCACGATACAGGCGACCAGCTTACCTCGCGATCTTGCCTGATCAACCGGGATTACAATCCCAGCGTATACAATCTCGCCTTTAGAATTGGTTCTATAGCCCGCCGTGCAGATGGCGCTATTTAAATGTTGAGTTGATTTGAGCTTGAGCACCGATTTCGCCTCAGATACCCACTGGCTCTGCCTTGTGTATATCCATTTAACGTTCGCTTCGGACTCTTTACTGACGATTGTTATTGGATGTTGGGTGACTTCAGATAAGTGTTTGATATGAAGATCTGTGATCTCTTGATGCAGTTCCTCATCGCCCACTCGATGATCGATCCAAATCTTGATCGGTTGTTTCCACTTGGCGAGCGGTTTGTTGCCTTGGGAGTATTCGTGTTGAAGCGCGACGTTATAAAAGGCAGTTTCGACGAAGCTTCTATCTAGCCATGTGAGCGGTGTGCTTGTCGCGTTAAAGGACAACAGCACCAACAAGAGGGGAAGCATTGAAGCTGTTCGATACATACTTTTCCCCTCTGCTAAATGTAGCGTGATTCCAGGTTAGTGGTTCGGCGCTTTGGAGAAATGGCTCTCAACCAATCTTTGGGTGATTTGGTGAGTTGGATTGGTTAGCACTTGATCTGTTTCCCCACTCTCAACCACATTGCCTTCATGCATGACAATAATCTTGTCGGTAATGTGCTTAACAATACCGAGGTGTTGAGATACATAAACGAACGATACGCCCATCTCTTCTTGTAACTCTAAGAACAGATTGATGATTTGCGAGCGCATTGCCATGTCCAAACCATTTAAAGCTTCATCAGCAACAATGATGGATGGCTGAAGTATTAAGGCACGAGCCAAACAAACCCTTTGTTTCTGGCCTGCAGCAAGCATCTGAGGGTAGAAATACGCATGTTCCGGTAGAAGGCCTACGCGCAGTAGTGTGTCTTTCACACGACGCATACGAGCTTCTGGAGGCATGTTGGTGTTTCGCTTTAATGGACCTTCAAGAATTCGACCGATCTGAATGCGTGGGTTTAGCGAGGTATTTGGATCTTGGAAGATCATTCGAATCAGCTTACAGCGAGTCGAGTAGTCCTTGTGCTCTAGCTTTTCACCGTTCACACGAATCTCGCCCGCAGTTGGCTCTACCATGCCCGCTAGCATTCTTGCTAATGTCGACTTTCCTGAACCATTCTGACCGATAAAACCAATTGTCTGGCCTGCTTCAAGAGAAAAGCTAACTGGCTTCACCGCCTGATGAATCTTTTTACGGAAAAGACCAGAGCGAGTCGTAAAGTCTTTAGACAAATCACTGACTTCTAATAATGCACTCATGATTTCTTTTTCTTCTCCATATTCAGAGGGAAGTGACAGTTGAACTTATGGTTCTTGATACGTTTCGTATGTGGGATCTCGACACACTGCCTTTGTGCGTATGGGCAGCGAGGCCCTAATCGACAACCAATAGGAAGATGTTGCAGCGGTGGAATTGACCCCGGCAAAGACTGGAGCTTCTCCTTGTGGGGAATCCAGTCGTTAAAGTCTGGCATCGCTTTTAACAAAGCAACGGTGTACGGGTGCTTTGGTGCATCCAACAGCTTCGGTGTATCAGCGGATTCTACCGATTGACCACAGTACATCACGGTAATGCGAGTCGCCCATTGGGTAATGGTGGTTAAGTCATGGCCGATCAACACGATGGTGGTGTTATTGATCTGGTTCATACGACTCAAAAGACGCAATATTTGAGACTGTGTAATTGGGTCTAAATCGTTGGTTGGCTCGTCAGCAATCAAGACTTTTGGCTTGGCAGCGATCGCCATTGCGATCATGACTTTTTGACACTCACCATCTGTCAGCTCATAAGAGTAACTGTCCATTAGGCGAGAGTGGTCTTTGATGCCGACTTTGTGTAGTAATGCGATCGCTTGCTTCTTACGCCACTTAAATCGTTGCCACCAACGACCTTCAAACGAATGGGAAGGGATCGCTTCAACGAGCTGGTTACCTACTTTTTCAGAAGGGTCAAGACACGTTGATGGCTCTTGGAAGATCATTGCGATATCGCGGGCGATCACTCGGCGTCTTTCTTTCGGCGTCAGTTGCAGTAGGTCGATATTACCTAAGCGCATTCGGTCTGCAGAAACCTTCCAGTTTTCTTTACATACTCCGACGATCGCTTTTGCAACCAAACTCTTACCTGAGCCTGATTCACCTACTAAGCCACGAATTTCCCCTTCATTGAGGGTAATACTCATTCGATCTACGGCTTTAACCATCCCTTGAGGGGTCTCAATCTCGATGGTTAGATGTCGAATATCAAGTAACGGCATTATTCGATTCCTGCATTTAGCGCTTGGCGAACACCTTCACCGACGAGGTTAATCACGATAACTGTAAACATAATAGCTAAGCCGGGTAGGGTAACTGTCCATGGCGCAAGGTAAATCAACTCGACCGAATCACCCAAGATGGAGCCCCATTCGGTACTCGGTGCTTGAGCGCCAAGCCCTAGGAAACCTAAAGCCGTGATATCAAGAATTGCGACTGACAGTGCCAGCGTAACTTCAAGAGCGATCACGGTAAGGATGTTCGGAAGGATTGAGTTCCATAGCAGGTAAAAATCGTTCGCACCATCAAGGCGAGAAGCCAGAATATAGTCTTTTTCTACTTCAGCATGCACGGCAATGTACACCGAGCGTATAAAGCGCGGGATCAGTGCCAAGCACAAGGCGAGCAAGATATTAAACTCCCCAAAGCCAAGGAATGCCACGAAGATAATCGCCAGCAGAAGAGATGGAATCGACATAACAGTATCAAGCAGGTGGTTTAGCGTGCTTGATAGTAAACCGCGCGTCATACCAGCAAGTACGCCAATCAGACAACCAATGACGGCTGCGATAAAGGTAATCACCACCGCGGCGCCGAAGGTTAACTGAGAGCCAATTATTAGGCGAGAGAGAATATCTCTGCCTAAGTCATCCGTACCCAAAAAGTATTCTACCGTTCCCGCAGGATCCCAAGAGGGCGGCGTTAATAGGTGACCGGTTTGTTCTTGTGCATCATGCGGGGCTAGCCACGGTGAAGTGACGGTGACCAGAATGATAAGCACCAAACACCACAAGCCAAACATAGCTAGATTATTGCTGCGGAAGCTGCGCCAGAAACGTTCGAACTGGGTTGGAATCTGTTCTTCTTGGTAGACGTTATTTGTTAGCATACCATTCCTTCCTTACCAGTGGATTGATCATCGCGCCCAGTAGATCGGACAGAATATTAGCGGTCAAAACTAAGGTAGCCACCACAATTACACCAGCTTGAATTGAAACGTAATCTTGATTCGATAAGGCATCCAATAACCAGCGGCCAATGCCCGGCCAGTTAAAGATAGACTCGGTAACAATAGCAAGCGTTAACATACTCGATAGCTGAACACCGACCTTAGGAATAATCGGAGGTATCGCGTTTCTTAGCACGTGCTGCGTGATGATCTCTCTAGTGGAAAGACCTTTAATTCGCGCAGCGCGGATGTAGTTTTGCGTCATTACTTCAGCCACTGACGCTCTCATCAATCGGATGACCTGAGTCGTTGGCGCCAGTGCTAAAACAAGACAAGGCAACGCCATGTGCTCGATAACACTTTGTAGTGCGTGCGCACGGTAGCGACCCTCGGCAAAAAAGGCGTCAATCATCGCGAATCCAGTCACGTGTTCAATCTCGTAAAGTAGGTCGTATCGGCCACCAACTGGGAACATTTCAAAGTGCAGTGAAAACACCATGATCATCAGCAACGCGACCCAAAATATAGGCGCAGAGTAACCGGCCATTGAGGTGAACGATATGGTGGTATCAACAAATTTACCTTGTCTCATACCAGCAATGGTGCCGAAAGGGATACCGATGATGAGTGCCAACACAAAGGCAAAGAAGCACAGCTCTAGCGTTGCAGGGAACACCAGGACCAACTCATCGATGATAGGCACACCGTGTTTGCTTAGGCCAAACTTTAGCGTCGATAATTCAGTGATATAGCTAATCCAACCGGGCCAAAAATCTTGAATTGCCCAAGGTGAGGTTTGGTCTAATCGAAGCAGGGAAAAACCTACCAAGGTCAGAATTCCTAGCGTAATAACGAATAAGTTTACACGTCTTAATGTATACCAAAACATTACTGCACCTCTCTTCTGACTTGATCAAAAGGTTGGGCATTGAAAGGACTTGCTTTAAAGCCTGTTAGCGAACGATCGTGCACGCGAAATTGCACGCCATGAGCTAAAGGAATCACAGGAACTTCTTCATTGAGAATGTTTTGGGCTTGTCGGTACAAGTTCACACGGTGCCTTTGTTGATTGATCTCTAATGCTAAGTCGAGAAGGAAATCAAAGTCTGAATTACACCACATCGAGACGTTTAACCCTGCACGCTCAGAGCTGCATGAGAGCAGCGGACGTAAGAAGTTGTCCGGGTCACCGGTATTGCCTATCCAGCCTGTAAGCAACAAGTCTGTTGAGGAAATAGAGGACAACTGTGTGCGGTCAAATCGGTCGTCGGTATAGAGTTTCAATTCAATACCAATATCGGCTAAGTTTGCTTGGATAAGTTCTGCCGTTTTTCTTGGACTTGGATTGTATGCGCGTGGCTCTAGTGGTACCCACATTGAAAGCTCTAACCCAGGTTCAACGCCAGCTTCTTTGAGAAGCGCAACCGCATAGTTTCGGTCGTAGCGAACTTGAACGCTGTCTTTTTGGTGAGCCCAAGAAGTCGGAGGAAGCAAGGTGTAGGCTTTGGTTCCTGTACCGTAATACACAGAATCAAGAATGTTCTGACGATTGATGGCTAAGTTGAGCGCTTTACGAACTCGAGAGTCACGCAGTGCAGGGTGCTCAGTATTCAGCGCGATGAAAGAGACATTAACCGCCGGAGTAGCAGAAATCTTCAACTCTTCATGAGCCTGAATAATAGGGATTTGGCTAGAAATTGGTGAGTTGAGCACGTCACACTCACTACGCAGAAGCTTGGCAAGTGTGCCTGTTCCACGTTGCGAAGTATCGAACACAACTTGGTCCATTTGTACTTCACCCTTCCAGTAGTGCTTGTTCTTTTTCAAGCGCACTAGGTCGTTGATTTGGTATTCATCCAAGTAGAAAGGGCCAGTGCCGACTGGATTGGAATCGATTCGATTTTTCTCATCCGCTGCAATGAGCTGATTGGCATACTCTTTAGAGTGAATGACCGCATAGCTGGTGGCGATGTTATTGAGAAACGAATTGTCTGGGCGACTTAATTGGAATTTCACTGTTAGGTCGTCAACCGCGGTGATATCGACAATCAGGGTCTTGAAGTCGATTCCGGCAAACCACGGGTATAGGCCGCCACCCACATAATGAAATGGGTTTGAACTATCAATGACACGTTCAAAGCTAAACACCACATCTTGTGCATTCATGCTACGAGTAGGGGTGAACCAGTCTGTCGTTTGGAACGCAACATTTGGGCGCAGTTTGAACGTGTACTCTGTACCTGATTTATCAACAGACCAACTTGTCGCCAAGTTCTGTTTTGGTCGGTACGTCATCGGATCAAGAGTGAGCAGTGTATCGAAAATTTGAGGACTCAGCGATTCTGCGGTAATGCCACTATCAACCAGCTGTGGGTTGAAGGTACTAGGATTACCTTGGCCGCAATAAATGAAGCCTTTTTCACGGATTTGCTCGTGATTCACACTCTCACCACATCCAGCGAGAAAGCTCAGCGTACAGATGCTCAGTGATAGTCTTATTAGTGCTTTCATAAAAAGAAATACTTTTCGAAACGAGGCGTTAGAGGAGCCTCAAGATCCGGACAATTTAACATTTTATTTATTCGGCTCCAAATAATAATCAAGCGTGGACAGCTATTTATCGTTAGCTTGTCCGACAATCGCGTACTTCCTCACCATTCCACGTAATTGGTTGTAGGTTAACCCAAGTAATTCTGCGGCTTGTTTCTGGTTATATTTGCTCTGTTTGAGGGCTTGGTTGAGTAGCTTGATGTCTTGTTGTTCTTGCCATGCTTTGTAATCAAGCGGCAAAGAAAACAAGCTCTCTGATGAAGTATGGCTGTTAGACGGCTCATTGCCAGTTTCCGGAGAGGAATCTTGCTCTGTTTTCCATGCGGGTTTAAATGGGTTAAACACCAAATATTCAATAGGATATGGATCTTTTCCGTGCTGATAGATAGCTCGCTCAATGACGTTTTTGAGTTCTCGTACATTCCCTGGCCAAGAATAATCCAAAAGCGATTCAACGGCAGAGGGGGCAAAGCCAACAAACAACTCCAATTCCAATTCACGACACATCTTAATGGCGTAATATTCTGCCAGTAGCATGATGTCTTCTTTTCGCTCACGCAAAGGAGGGATAGTAATGACGTCAAACGCCAGTCTATCTAATAGGTCTGCTCGGAATTCGCCCTTTAATGCCATGTCTGGTAAGTCGGCATTGGTTGCACACACCAGTCTGACATTGGCACTTAGCGCCTTTTGCCCACCGACACGTTCATATTGCCCGTATTCAATAACGCGCAGTAGTTTCTCTTGAACCGCAAGGGGAGTGGTCGCCAGCTCATCCAGAAACAGCGTTCCGCCTTCTGCTCTTTCAAAACGACCTTGATGACGCCCTTTCGAACCCGTAAAGGATCCCGATTCATGACCAAACAGTTCTGAATCAATCAAACCTTCACTTAAGGTTGAGCAGTTCAATGAGATCAAAGGTTGATCCCAACGTCTTGAAAGGTAATGCAGTCTTTGTGCGATCAACTCTTTACCTGTGCCACGTTCGCCAATGATCAGAATGGGTCTTTCTATTGGTGCGAGTTGGGAAACTTTATCTAACACAGAGAGAAAGCTAGGTGATTCACCAATGAGGTTCTGCTGCATAGCGGGTCCTTGTATGAATTAATCGCTGGAGAGGTCATGTAAGAGCCATAGTGGTGAAAAATACCAATACTTGGCTAAATTCATCATAGCATGGTTCGAGTTAATCACCATTTTATTGTAAGTGACTGATAATAAATGGCTTAAAAGTTGGCACGCTACTTGGATTATTTATGGTAGGTTTAACAACAAACGTAAATTTTTGAGCAAGTGGATTGATAAAGTCGCACAACGATTTGAAACGCATTTGCCATCATTGTAATTAAGGAGTTCCTCATGGGTATTTTTTCTCGCTTTGCAGACATTGTAAATTCAAACATCAGTGCACTATTAGATAAGGCTGAAGATCCAGAAAAGATGATTCGTCTTATTATCCAAGAAATGGAAGACACCTTAGTTGAAGTTCGTACCAACTCAGCAAAAGCAATTGCTGACAAGAAAGAGCTAGCGCGTAAAGTAGAAGCTATCGAAACACAGATTCTAGATTGGCAAAATAAAGCGACACTTGCCCTGACCAAACAACGCGAAGATTTGGCGAGAGCGGCGCTAATCGAAAAGCAAAAACTGGAAGACATCATCAAGAGCCTTCACACCGAACAAACCTTGGTTCATGAAACCATCGAAAAATTGACGAGTGAAATTGGTAAACTTGAAACAAAGATCGCAGAAACTCGTGCAAAGCAACAAGCATTAATGATTCGTAACAATGCGGCAAGCAACCGTCGTGATGTTCAAAAACACCTGCACTCAAGCAAAACCAACGAAGCAATGGCGAAGTTTGAGCAATTCTCGCGTAAAGTGGATGAATTAGAAGCTGAAGCGGACGTTTACGCTAAGACTGGCAACGCAAAATCTTTAGACCAAGAGTTTGCCGAGCTACAAGCTCAAGATGAAATCGAAAAAGAGCTAGCGAAACTGAAGCAACAAGTTGAAAACCGCGATAAATAATCTAGGAGTTGTCTATGTCAACATTTCTAATTGCAGGTCCACTGATTGTCTTTTTAATCTTCGTGGCACCGCTATGGTTATTCTTACATTACCGCAGCAAGAAGAAATCCAGCAATGGTCTTTCTGAAACGGATCTTCAACGTCTGCATAAGCTTTCTGCGCAAGCCGAATCCATGCAAGACCGAGTGAAAACGCTAGAAAAAATACTGGATGCGGAGTCGCCTAACTGGAGACGAAACTATGAGTAGAGAACTGTATCGCGACACGATTAACGGCAAATTGTCTGGTGTGTGTGCAGGGTTAGCGAACTATTTTGGCCTTGAAGTGTGGTTGGTTCGCATCTTAGTTATCTCAGCAGCACTGCTTGGTGGTAGTTTTCTGGTGTTATTAGCGTATTTAGCTTTGACATTTATGCTTGAAAAACAACCACCTCAGTATGTCGACCAAATGAAGGCGAAACAAGAGCATACGCTGAAGCAAAAGCCTTGGGAAAAAGGGCAAACTGCAGAGTCGCTATTGAACACTTTAGAGGGTGATTTCCAGAAGTTAGAGACCAGTGTCCGCAACATGGAAGCTTATGTCACCTCAGACACGTTTAAAGTGAATCGTGAATTTAAGAACATGTAGTGGTAAAACCTAAAAAGGATTAGATAACGGTTTAGGAAAATTAATTCCAAGCCGTTATTTTTTTTAATAATTTTCTCTAAATAAATCTTACGCTGACTGGTAAGTTACATGTGATTAATCTATGTTATAAAAATATTTATAGATATGGATGATCACCAATGTATAGAGCCTCCCTTGTCCTATTGACTGCCTTAGCTGGGTTGTCTGGGTGTGGTAAGGAGCTTCCTCCCGTGCCTGAACCTGAGTCCAGACCCGCCAAACTCTTCACTGTCTCCGTCGGTAATAATGCCTTTGAGCGTAATTTCCCTGCTACCACAGAAGCTGGTGACAGAGCGGTACTCGCATTCCGTGTTCCTGGGTTATTGCAGAGCATCGATGTGACCGCTGGGCAGCACGTGTCTAAAGGCGACGAGCTTGCTAAGTTAAATCCCGATGAATATCAACTACTCGAGAAGCAAGCAAAAGCGAATTTTCAGCTAGCCGATGTTCAATATCAACGTGCGATCAAACTTCGTAAAGATCGTGTGGTATCAGAGCAAGATTTCGACCAAGCGAAAGCGAACCACAATTCAGCTCGCGCGGTGCTTAATCAAGCTAACGCGAATCTTCGCTACACCACTTTGGTTGCGCCGTATGACGGAACCATTTCCATCATTCCTGCTGAAAACCATGAATACATTGCGGCTAAACAAGGCGTGATGAATATTCAAACCAATCAAATTCTTAAAGTCGTCTTCTTATTACCCGACCAACTTATTACGCGCTTTTCATCAGGGTTCGAGATGGATGCAACCATGGTTTTTGATGCGTTTCCTGAAAACTCTTACGTTTTAACCTTCCAAGAAGTGGATACCGAAGCTGACCCGAAAACAGGTTCGTACAAAGTCACCATGGTAATGGAAAGACCAACCGATGTGGGTATTTTGCCCGGTATGTCTGGCTCGGTAAATCTCGTTTCATCGTTAGCGGCGGCCACCAAAATACCAACGTCAGCAATGATGACTGATGGCGATGATGTCTCTGTGTGGCGCGTGAATAGCGACGGTATTGTTGAAAATGTCGCAATCATCATCGATGAAAAGCGCCATATTGTTTCAGGGTTGAACGATGGTGATCGCATCGTAACTTCTGGTGTTAATGGTCTTGAACCGGGCGTTAAAGTTCGAGAGTGGATCAAGGAAAGGGGGCTATAACATGAAAACACTTAAAGTGGCCGCTGGACTGTCGTGCTTGGCTTTACTTACGGCTTGTGAAGATAAACAAGTTGTAGAAGTGAATAACACGCCCTTGGTTAAAGCTATCGAGATTTCAGTCATCGACTTTAGCGACAAACTCTATTTCCCTGCGGTTGCAAACGCTGCCGAGAAGGCTCATCTCAGCTTTCGAGTCGCTGGTGAAATCAATAAGCTTGATGTGAAAGAAGGTGAGCGTGTTTCACGAGGAGACATCATTGCAGAGCTTGACCCTACTGATTATCAACTGGATGTCGACAATGCTCAGGCGCGTTACACGGTAATTAACAGTCAATACAGACGTTCAAGTCCGCTAGTGAAGAAAGGTTTATTGGCGAAGTCACAGTTTGATGAAATTGCTGCTCAACGCCAGATCGCTTATGCCGAACTGGAGCTCGCAAAACTGCGCTTGTCGTTCACTAAGCTTCGTGCCCCTGTTGATGGGATCATTTCTCGTGTCAGTGTTGATCAATATGAAAATATTCAGGTAGGCCAGCAGGTCGTGAACATTCACAGTGTCGAAGATGTTGAGGTTGTTATCCAACTGCCTGACCAGATTTACGTGAATCAGCCTAGCGAACAGCTGTTATCGAATGTTGAGGCTGTGGTAAGAGTACCCAGTGGCAATGAATACACGGCGGCTATTAAGGAGTTCACCACTGAACCTGACCCAAGCACGGGCACGTTCACGGTGACGCTTGCTCTACCTATGCCGGAAGATGATTTAATTCTGGATGGTATGGCCGTTGAGGTGACGTCAAATGGGCGAGATATCGGCTTGGAGTTAAAAGCTGGGGTACTTATCCCAATCGAAGCTGTGTTTAATGCGGATGGCGATGATTTAACGCGCCAGAACTCTTATGTATGGGTGCTTAACGACGACAAGACAGTCTCGAAACAACAAGTCGTGTTAGGAAAAGCAAACCAGGAAACATTGCAGGTAGTGAAAGGATTGGAAATGGGGCAGCATGTCGTTGTTGCAGGCGTATCGCGATTGCGAGATGGGATGACAGTGGAAGTATTGTCTCAGGAGACGAACAATGAGTGAAGTAAATAACAAGCCCCAAAATGACGATCAACAGGGTGATGATCAGATCACAGGTGTTGCTTCTTACTTTATACGTAACAAAGTCATTAGCTGGATGCTATCTCTGATCTTTCTTATTGGTGGTGTTTCAGCATTCTTCGGTTTGGGGCGTTTAGAAGATCCTGCCTTTACCATCAAAGATGCAATGGTCGTGACTTCATACCCGGGGGCAACGCCTCAGCAGGTGGAAGAAGAAGTTACCTACCCACTAGAGAAAGCGATTCAACAGCTTACCTATGTCGACGAAGTGAACTCTATTTCAAGCCGTGGCCTGTCTCAGGTAACGGTAACGATGAAGAACAACTACGGCCCAGACGATCTTCCGCAAATATGGGATGAACTTCGCCGAAAAGTGAATGATCTCAAGGGTGAACTGCCACCCGGCGTCAATGATCCTCAAGTCATCGATGACTTCGGTGATGTTTACGGGATTTTGCTGGCGGTGACGGGGGACGGCTATAGCTACAAAGAGCTGCTGGATTACATTGATTACCTAAGGCGAGAGCTAGAGTTGGTTGATGGGGTCAGTAAAGTCTCCGTTTCCGGCCAACAACAAGAGCAAGTGTTCATTGAGATATCGATGAAACGGATAAGCTCTCTGGGTCTGTCTCCAAGCACGGTATTTAATCTTTTATCGACTCAAAATATTGTATCAAGTGCGGGTGCGGTAAGAATTGGCGACGAATACATTCGAATTCATCCAACGGGTGAGTTCCAGAATGTTGAGCAGCTTGGCGATTTAATTCTGACAGAAGGTGGTGCTCAAGGTCTCATCTATTTAAAAGATGTGGCGAATGTAACTCGTGGTTATGTTGAAGTGCCAAGTAACATCATTGGCTATAACGGCAAGCTCGCACTTAACCTTGGTGTCTCTTTTGCGCAAGGCGTGAACGTAGTAGCGGTTGGTGAAGCGTTTGATCGAAGATTGGCCGAGCTAAAGTATCAACAACCCGTCGGCATCGACATCTCCGAGGTTTATAACCAACCTAAAGAGGTAGACAAGTCGGTAAGCGGATTTGTGGTGAGTTTAGGGCAGGCGGTTGCGATCGTAATCGTGGTGTTACTGTTCTTCATGGGACTAAGATCGGGCCTATTGATTGGTTTGATACTGCTATTGACCGTATTCGGTACATTCATTTTCATGCAGTACTTCAAAATCGACCTTCAACGTATTTCACTGGGCGCGTTGGTTATCGCCTTGGGGATGCTGGTGGATAATGCCATTGTGGTGGTGGAAGGGATATTGATCGGCACGCAGAAGGGGCGAACCCGGATGCAGGCCGCCACCGATATCGTAACCCAAACCAAATGGCCGCTGCTTGGTGCGACGGTTATTGCGGTGACTGCGTTTGCTCCAATTGGTTTATCTGAAGACTCAACAGGCGAATACTGTGGCACCTTGTTCACGGTGCTACTGATCTCCTTGATGCTGAGTTGGTTTACTGCCATCTCGCTCACGCCGTTCTTTGCCGACATGTTCTTTAAAGGTCAGAAGGTCGATCCAGATAACGAAGGTAAGGACCCATACAACGGGATGGTTTTTGTTATCTACAAAAACTTCCTTGAGTTCTGTATGAAGCGTGCTTGGTTAACCATGTTTGTTCTGATTATTGGTTTAGGCGCGAGTGTGTACGGTTTTGGTTTCGTTAAGCAAGCCTTCTTCCCGTCTTCAACCACACCTATGTTCCAAGTGGATGTGTGGATGCCAGAAGGTACCGATATTCGAGCGACCAATACCAAGCTTAAAGTGCTTGAGAGTTGGCTAGCTGAGCAGGACGAAGTTGAACATATCACGACAACCGCGGGTAAAGGCCTGCAACGTTTCATGCTGACTTATGCGCCAGAGAAAAGTTATAGCGCTTACGGTGAGATAACGGTTCGTGTGAAAAGTTATGAAGTACTTGAAGGGCTAATGAAACGCTTCCGTGAACATGTAAATGGTCAGTTCCCAGAGATTGACTACAAGCTTAAACAGATCGAATTAGGTCCTAGTGGCGGTGCGAAAATTGAAGCGCGAATTGTGGGTTCTGATCCAACGGTTTTACGTTCAATCGCTGCACAAGTGATGGACATCATGCGTGCTGATGACGGAGCATTTAACGTTCGTCATGATTGGCGTGAAAGAACTAAGGTATTAGAGCCTCAGTTCAATGAAAGCCAAGCGCGTCGTTATGGTATTACCAAGTCTGACGTTGATGATTTCCTAGCGATGTCTTTCTCTGGTAAGTCGATTGGTGTGTATCGTGATGGTACTACGTTGATGCCTATTGTGGCTCGTTTACCTGAAGATGAGCGAGTTGATATTCGCAACATCGAAGGTATGAAGATTTGGAGCCCGGCATTAAGCGAATATATTCCGTTGCAGCAAGTGACGCTTGGCTACGAATTGGAATGGGAAGATCCACTTATCATCCGTAAGAACCGTAAGCGTATGCTGACGGTAATGGCCGACAACGACCTATTGGGTGAAGAAACGGCTTCGACGTTACAGAAACGCTTACAGCCACAAATTGAAGCGATTGAGATGCCACCGGGTTATTCGTTGGAGTGGGGTGGTGAATATGAGTCATCTGCTGATGCACAAGCGTCTCTGTTTACCACTATGCCGATGGGTTACCTGTTCATGTTCTTGATTACCGTGTTCTTGTTCAACTCGGTCAAAGAACCGCTAATTGTTTGGCTAACGGTTCCATTAGCGCTAATCGGGGTAACGACAGGCTTATTAGCCTTGAATACACCATTTGGCTTCATGGCATTGCTAGGCTTCTTGAGTTTATCCGGGATGCTACTTAAGAACGGTATCGTACTGCTTGACCAAATTGAGATTGAGATGAAGTCCGGTAAAGATCCATATGTAGCGGTTGTTGATGCGGCACTGAGTCGTGTTCGTCCGGTATGTATGGCTGCGATCACCACCATTCTTGGTATGATCCCTCTACTACCGGACATCTTCTTTAAACCAATGGCAGTAACCATCATGTTTGGTTTAGGCTTTGCGACTGTACTCACGCTAATCGTAGTGCCTGTGCTGTATCGTTTGTTCCATAAAATTGAAGTGGCTTAACGTCAACTAACCTTTGAAATAATGCCCCTAATTGGGGCATTATTTTTATGTATGATTACTAAAAGAGACCATCGAAATGGAAGCTAATACAGTGGATAGAACGTGTGCATGGGCGCTTAAACATGAGCTTGAAAGGGAGTACCACGATGCAGAGTGGGGCGTGCCTGTTTATGATGATCAAGTTCTGTTTGAGTTCATTACTTTAGAAGGTGCTCAAGCAGGTCTGAGTTGGATTACGATCCTTAAAAAGCGTGAAGGCTATCGTGCCGCGTTCGATAATTACGATCTAAACAAGCTAGCTGAGCTGAATGAAGACAACGTGCCGCACATCATTGAAAACTTCGATGTGGTTAAACACAGGGGTAAGATTGCTTCGGTATACAACAATGCACGAGCAACGCTTGAATTACAGAAAGAGTTCGGCTCTCTTTCTAATGCCTTATGGCAATTTGTTGATAATGAAGTGATCGTGAATCAATGGACTGAGATGTCTCAAGTTCCCGCTTCTACCGAGCAATCTAAAGCGATGAGTAAGTTTTTGAAGAAGAGAGGCTTTAAGTTTGTAGGAGAAACAATCTGTTACGCATTTATGCAAGCAACAGGTATGGTCAATGATCATTTAGTCGGTTGCCCACACAAATAAAGTGTTATTTATTTCAGCGGAACAATCACTTAGAAATTGAAAAATTCATAGCCATTTTTTCATCGCTCTGAGATCTTTAAGTGGATGTGCTTTAAGGTTCAATATTGGCTTTGAAAGCTTCTGGACTATGAGCGGTTTGTATTATGAGCTGAAGTATCTGAATATGAGTATTTTGAGTTATGCTTTAAACAGAAAAAGGCAGGAATATCCTGCCTTTTTTGCATATTAGACCTATCGTCTCAGATTAAATCAGAGCGCTATAACGTTCTAATCCCGCCTCTAGATCAGCAATCAGGTCATCAACATCTTCTAACCCAATATGAACACGTATCAAGGTACCTTCGAAATTAGGATTGGCAACAGTTCTCAAGCTGTCAAAACTGCTTGGTTCGTTAGCTAGAATCAAACTTTCAAATCCACCCCAAGAGTAACCCATACTAAAATGTGTCATTCCATCAAGTAACGCTGTCGTCGCTTTGATATTAGAGTTGTTTAGTACAAAAGAGAACAAGCCATTACCGCCAGTAAAATCTCGTTTGAAGAATTCATGGCCTGGGCAAGACTCAAGAGCAGGGTGACGAACGTGGTTAACTTCAGGACGAGTCTCTAACCATTTTGCGACCTTCAAGCTGCTTTCTGCGTGTTGGCGTAGACGCACATCAAGAGTACGAATGCCGCGAAGCCCTAAATAAGCATCATCAGGTGAGACACATTGCCCCATCAAGTAACTTTGCTCTCTTAGTTGATCCCAGCATTTCTCATTGGCGACTGCCGTACCTAGCATCACATCAGAGTGACCCACGATGTATTTGGTCGCTGCTTGAATCGAGATATCAACACCAAAATCAAACGGTGAGAAGTTCACGCCAGCCGCCCAAGTATTGTCTAGCATAACGATGATGTCATGTTCATGAGCGATACGCGCTAGTGTTGGAATATCCTGCACTTCCATGGTGACAGAGCCTGGAGACTCAGTAAACAGCACCTTAGTGTTTGGCTTGATAAGGTCTTGGATACCTTCACCAATCGTTGGCTCGTAGTAAGTTGTCTCTACCCCCATCTTTTTCATGATGGTGTCACAGAAATCACGAGTAGGTTCGTAGCAGGTGTCAACCATTAAAATATGATCACCTGTTTCTACAAAAGAGAGAATGGCATTAGAAATGGCGGCCGTACCACACGGGTACAGTGCACAACCCGCGCCGCCTTCTACTTCAACCATCGCATCTTGGAAGGCAAAATGAGTGTTGGTTCCACGACGTCCGTAAAAAAGGGTCTTGTTAGCGCGGTTAATCGTAGCTTTACGCTTCTCTTCTACTGAGTTAAATACGACAGTTGAAGCGCGTTGTACTGGTGGGTTAACAACACCATTGGTCCACTTCTTATCACGACCGGCAGTGATAAGTTTAGTGGTTTTGTTCTCGGACATGCTGTGAATTCCTTATCAATCGGTTATGTCCTATTTAAAACATGCGAGTAGCCATCAAAGCAAGAGGGAAGAGAGAGTTTTTAACGTTTTCTTTTGCTTTTTAACTTTTCCTCGATTTGTGATGAAAAGTTAAAAAGCGATCGCAAAGATACTATTCGTTGCCAATGGTGGTCGGCGAGCGAGGAGTATTAGAGCAACGGGTTGAATAAATAGAACAGCCTCTCAAAGAAGCGATTACTAAGGTTTCTTTGCTCCCACTGTTCTAACTCTACAGAGTGGGATGAAGCGATATAAGATTTCTGCAGCTCAGACAGTTTTTGCGTGAAATGCACATCATCCACAGCCAGAGTCACTTCAAAGTTGAGCCACAAACTGCGCATGTCGATATTGACGGTTCCGATCAAGCAAAAATCTTCATCGATCACTACCGATTTGGTATGAAGAAGGCCACCGTAAAATTCATAGATCTTCACGCCAGCTTCAAGCAACTCGGTATAAAACGCACGAGAAGCCCATTTAACCATTAGTGAATCGTTATTGTGTGGAATGATCAGTTCTACAGTTACGCCGCGTTGAGCTGTCATCTTAAGTGTTTCGAGTAAGTCAGCACTTGGCACAAAATAAGGTGTAGTAATACGTACAGAATGATTCGCTTGATTGATGGCGATGGTCAGTACTTGTAAGATCAAATATTCCGGCATGCCAGGGCCAGACGGCACTACTTGAACCGGATGATGTGTCATGATTTCTTCAACTGGGCATTCAGGTATATCAGGGAGAATGCGTTCACCAGTCTCAACTTCCCAATCCCAGCCATGAATAGCGGATAACACATTAACGGTTGGCCCAGTCACTCTGACCATTACATCAATCCACTGACCAACGCCGGAACTTTGTTTGAAGTGAGCAGGATCGACCATGTTCATTGAACCCGTATAGGCGATAGTCTCGTCAATCACAATGATTTTGCGGTGTTGTCTTAAATCTAGGCGACGTAAAAAAATACGCCATGGGCTCACTTCTAGTGCTTGTACGACTTGAACGCCTGCGTCCTTCATCATTGACTGCCAGTGGCTTTTGAAAAAGCGAGGGCTACCGGCTGAATCGAGCAAAACTTTAACATCTACGCCACGTTTTGCAGCGCGAATCAGCGCAGAGGCAACCGAATCGGTCAGGCCACCTGGATGCCAAATATAGAAAACCATCTTGATACTGGTTTGTGCATTTTCTATATCTTCGATAATTGCGTGTAGGATCTCGTTTGGTGAAGATTGCAGCGATAGAGTGTTTCCACTGAGTGCAGGGATGCCCATTCGATTGTTACAAAGCTCGTCAATCTTATGGATAGGGGAGCCGACTTTCCCTGGTTGGTGAAGTTGGCAATCATTCAATTGACGGAACCAGTCGCCGAAAGGGGTAAACATACGATGAGCGCGTTCAGCCCTTTTTCTGCCTAGGTTTAGCTCACCAAAAAGGAAGTAACAAGCTACACCAACAATCGGGATAATGTAGATAACCATTAGCCAAGCAAGAGAAACGCTGACAGAGCGTCGTTTTAGTACAACACGAAACGTCACACCGGCTACGAGAACCCAGTACAAAACAACAGAGGCCAAAGTTAAAAAATGATAAAGCTTATCCACATTGAATACTCGAAAAAAGAGACACTTAGATAGTAATGCTATTTAACGGATATGGGAATTTAAGGATTCAACTATTTACAAAATAGAGCAAAAGATGTAAATAGGTTAAAGTTGTTAAGTTTTGGTCAACTTAAGAAGAAAACGATTGTTTTGTATGAAAAGTCGGCATTTAACCATAAAAATTTACATCTTTAACGAAATTTGTACGGTATGCTCTTCCAATTTTATTCTTAAACTGGTTTACTTGCTAGACAACGAGCGTCAATCAAATCTTTTAGGTGTGTAAATTTATTTATACACCTTCCTTTTAAAGACGCCACCCAAAGCAAAACACAACATCACATAACACAAAAGTTTGGAGTACACGTGGCTACTAGTAATACAACCACAACACCCCGCGATACCTGGGGTTCGAAGTTAGGATTCGTAATGGCTGCAGCAGGTTCTGCTGTTGGCTTAGGTAACATTTGGAAATTCCCATACACAGCAGGCGAAAGTGGCGGTGGTGCATTCGTTGCCATTTACCTGTTTTTTGTAATTTTTATTGGTTTCAGTGTCATGCTGACTGAATTTGCGATTGGCCGTCATACGCAAAAATCAGCAGTAGGTGCATTTAAAACAACTGACCGTCGTTGGACGTTCGCTGGCGTTATCGGCGTATTCAGTGGTCTACTTATCATGGGTTTCTACCCAGTAGTAGGCGGTTGGTCAATCGCATACATCGGTAAAATTGCAGGTGGTCTTCTAGACGCACCAGAAGCAATTGGTGATAGCTTTGGTGGCTTTATCTCAAACCCAGTTCAACCACTAATGTGGATGGGCTTATACCTACTACTTAACGTTGTTATCGTTATGAAAGGTATCTCTGGTGGTATTGAGAAAGCAGGTAAGATCCTGATGCCGCTTCTTTTCATTATCCTTATTGTAGTATCAATCAAAGGCATTATGCTTCCGGGCGCGATGGCTGGTCTTGAGTTCCTATTCAGTCCTGACTTCTCTAAAGTAGACAGCAATGTAATCCTAGCCGCTCTAGGTCAAGCATTCTTCTCTCTAAGTCTTGGTATGGGTTGTATGATGACATACGGTTCTTACCTTAAGAAGAAAGAGAACCTAGTTCAGACAACAGCAATGGTAACCGCAATGGATACTGGTGTTGCTATTCTAGCTGGTGTTGCAATGTTCCCTGCAATGTTCGCGTTCGGTATGGAACCTGCAGCGGGCCCTGGTTTAGTATTCGTTGTTGTTCCTCAGCTATTCGCTGAAATGGGCGGCGTAATCGGTCTTCTATTTGCTCTTATGTTCTTCGTTGGTTTGAGTGTTGCGGCACTAACATCTTCAGTATCTCTACTTGAAGTTGTGGTTTCTTACCTAATCGATGAGAAAGGCATGAAGCGTGTAACAGCGGTACTGTCTGCAAGTGTTGTAATGGCGATTCTATGTATCTTCGCTTCTCTATCACTTGGCGGCTTCGGTCCAACACTGTTTGATACTGGCGCGTTCGACATTTTCGACCTACTAACGGATAAGATTTTCCTAGCGGTTGGCGGTATGTTGGTATGTATCTTCGCTGGTTGGAGACTAAACCGTGCAGACCTAGAGAAAGAAATCACTAACGACGGTGAAGTCTCTTTCCCACTATTTGGTCTATGGTACACACTAGTTAAGTACATCATCCCTGTAGCTATCGCAATCGTTGCGTTCATGGGTATCTCTTCTGGCTTCGATAGCGGTAAAGGTGCAATCATGCTACTAGGTATTGGTATCATTGCTGGTTTTGCGCTGATTTCTAAGAAGTTCTAATCGCAAGATAAAGTAATTTGATAAACGGGAGCTCATTAGCTCCCGTTTTTTTATGTCTGGAACTTAATTATCTAAGAAAAATAATTATTAAAGGTATCCGTCTGATAGCCGATATAAATGGAACGAATAGCTGTTAGAGCTATATTTTGATTTAGGTAGGTGTTGTGTGAAATTGTCAGTGAGAAAGAAACTGTATGCCGGTTTTGGCTCTATATTGGCGGTGCTTGTCACGTTAGTCAGTATTGTATGGATAGAAGTTATTGGCGCTCATAGAAGTGCTGATGAGATCAGAATGGACGATGTACCGGGCACTGTTACCTATCTTGTTCTGATAGATGAAGCTGGAGATGTCTATCGAGATGCTCTGGGTGCAATCACTCTGGTCGATAATGCACTCAATGATTATCGAACCAACAAGAACGAATTTGCTCAAGCTATCGAGCAGGCTAAGCGTTTGGAGAGTAGAGGTTCGGAAGACCACCGCCGTATTCAGCGAATTGAAGACCTGATGGGGCGTTTCACTCAAGAGTTTGAATCAAAGCTTGTGCCGAAGATCAATGATGAAGCTGCGCTACTAGCCAATATTCAACAGCTACGATCTTTGTATGAGAGCAATCTTATCCCTATTGAGAACTTACTGGATCAAGCGTCAGCAAGTGAGCGCGCAGATACAGAACAGTCACTACTGACACTAACCGACACGTTTACTACCATCGAGCGCACTATCATGGTGTTGTCTGCGATTGCTATCGTCTTCGGTTGTGTGATTGCATATATGTTGTCGAGTTCTATTACTAATCGCCTGACTCGTGTTGAACAAGTAGCACGCCGCGTGGCAAATGGTGATTTAACCGCAGGTGACATTACCGATGAGTCTGGTGATGAACTGGCTGATCTTGCTAGTTCGATTAACCAGATGCAGAAGTCGTTAGTGGACTTATTAGGTTCTATCTCTTCTGTGACCTATGAAGTTCAATCTGTTACGGGCGAACTATCTTCTATTAGTCAAGACATCGTAACGGGCGCTTCTGCTCAAGCTGATAAGGCCAACTTAATTGCAACGGCTGCTGAAGAGTTAAGCTTGACCATTTCAGAAGTGGCGCAGCAGGGCACGTCTACTTATGAAGAAGCACGTCGCTCAGAAACCTCTGCAGAAGATGGCCGCAACGTGATTGTTGAGATGGTGGCGAGTATTCAACAAGTGTCGACTCAAATGAGCGATATGTCGTTGCAAATGAATACTCTAGGTTCTCACGGTGAGCAGATTGGTAGCGTTATCAAGGTAATCGAAGACATTGCTGAGCAAACTAACCTGTTAGCTCTTAACGCTGCAATTGAAGCGGCACGTGCAGGCGAGTTTGGTCGTGGTTTTGCTGTGGTAGCCGATGAAGTGCGAGCGCTAGCAGAAAGAACAACCAAAGCGACACGAGAAGTCTCGGGCATCATTCAATCGATTCAATCGGGCACTCAAGAAGCGGTGACTTACACTCAAGATAACTGTCGTTTAGTTGAGATTGGTGTTGAGCAAAGCTCAGGTGCTGTTTCGGCTCTAGAAGCGATTGTGAGCGGTGCGGGCAATGTACAAAGCATGGTTAACTCTATTGCGACTGCGGCAGAAGAACAGACGGCTGTGACCAAAGAAATTGCAGCGGACATTACCGCGATTAGCGATATCTCTGAGCAATCTCTGCAGCTAGCAACTCGTAGCTCCGAAAATACATCAGGCTTGAACGCTAAGGTTGCTGAGCTAGAAGCATTAGTTGGTAAGTTTAAACTGGGGTAAAGCGGTAGCTTGGTTCTATTTACCTATTGGTAATCGAGTAAAGACCACGCACTGATCGCTAGTTGCTGAAAAGAAGCCCAACGATTCAATATTTATTGAGTGAGTTGGGCTTTTTCGTAGCTGGAATCTGGGTTCAGACGCGGTATACTCCACGTTCTACAATGGAGCTAGCCTTTAATGTTCGATATTCTTCTGAACCACTCTGATTTTTTACTTATCAATAAGCACCCTGGAGTCAGCGTCCACAAAGACGATGGCGATACCATGTTGCTTCAAGAAGTTGCTAAGGCAATTAATGAGCCTAAGCTGTATCTCGTTCATCGACTAGATAAAATGACTTCGGGCATTCTGCTGCTGGCAAAAAATGCGTCGGCGGCGAGCGAGCTTTCACAGCTATTTGCAAAGCGTGAAGTAGAGAAATACTACCTTGCGATCGGTTCTAAGAAGCCAAAGAAAAAGCAAGGTTTGATCTCAGGAGACATGGAGCGTTCACGACGCTCAAGTTGGAAACTTCTGACATCCAAAGAGAACCCTGCGATTACTCAGTTTTTATCAGCAACGGCTGAACCCGGTGAGCGTCTGCTGTTATGCAAACCCTATACAGGGCGAACTCACCAGATCCGTGTCGCGATGAAGTCGATCGGCTCAGCCATTGTTGGTGACCCTATTTATAATCCATCGAGTGAGGCTGACAGAGGTTATCTACATGCCTTCGCGATTCGATTTGCCTATCAATCACAAGCCTACGAATATGTCTGCGACCCAAGGAGCTTAAACTCTTTGGGTGAGAAGTGGCATCAGGAAACCGTGTCGAACGGTTTGGACAGTTGGCTTGAACCTTGGTCATTAACTTGGCCAAAGCTAAACACTAAGTGAGTGAAATAATGGAAGCATCAGCTTTACCTCTGTTTTTTAGTCATATTGAACAGCAACTTAATGAAGTACCAAACGAACTACGCCGTATTTTCCACGGGCGCGGTAAGTTTTGGCCTGGTCTAGAGCAACTGACATGTGACTGGGTTGATGGACAGCTACTGGTTAACGTGTTTAAAGAAGTAGACGACGAATTCTTGTCATCTCTAAAAGCTGGATTGGTTCAACTCACCAACAAAGATATCTGGCAATCAAAGCAGGGCACAAGCATTGTTCTGCAACACCGTTATGCCGATGGCGCGCCTTCAGAGGTTCTATGGGGAGAGTTGAATGATTCTCCGGTTGTGGTTGAACATGGTCTTAAGTACCAATTAGACATTGGCCGTAATCAGAACTTCGGTTTGTTCCTAGACATGCGTAATGGTCGCCAGTGGGTACAAGATAATGCCAAGGATAAGAACGTTCTTAACCTGTTTGCATACACTTGTGGTTTCTCTGTCGCGGCTATCGCTGGTGGCGCTCGTCAATGCATGAACGTGGACATGTCACGTGGCTCGCTAAACAAAGGTCGCGATAACCACCGTCTGAATGAACACGATATGCGCTCGGTTAACTTCCTTGGCTACGATATCTTTAAGTCGTGGGGGAAAATCAAGAAGGGCGGTCCTTACGAGCTCGTTATCATCGATCCACCTTCGTTCCAAAAAGGCAGCTTTGCTCTAACCAAAGATTACAAAAAAATCTTACGTCGTTTGCCTGAACTTCTAACTGAAGGCGGTGAAGTGATTGCGTGTGTGAACTCACCAGCAGTATCACCAAACTTCCTGATTGAGACGATGGCAGAAGAAGCACCAAGCGTTGAGTTCATTGAGCGTCTGGACAACCCGCCTGAGTTTGTCGATGTCGACCTTGATTCAAGCCTGAAGGTATTGAGGTTTAAAATCACGGCTTCAGCTGAAGCTTGATGTCATGATTTAGCGGGCATTATCCATACTAATATAGAAAACGCCGCTCACAATGAGCGGCGTTTTTATAGGTGCAAGAAACTAACTCATTTATTAACTAGCTTGGTTTTTTAGTGTCTGAAAACCAAAATAAATACGCATGAACGTGGTTAGCCAACAAGCTGCACCAAAGGTGTAAGCGATAACCGCAAAGTGTTGAGGCCAAATACAAAACGCGATGAAACAAGCGATGGTTTCAGTGCCTTCGGTTAGCCCTGACATGTAGTACAGAGACTTATGCTTATAGACTGGGTTTTCAATGCCTCGCTTGCCTGCCATAACCGCAAACGCTAAAAAGCTGCTGCCTGTGCCGATAAAAGAGAAGATCAAAAATGCACCGGCAATGGCGTTGTGTTCTGGGTTGGCAATGACAAATCCAAAAGGGATCAGCGAGTAGAATAGGAAATCTAGGCTGATATCGAGGAAACCGCCCGCATCACTAATGCCTTGGATTCGAGCCAAGGCTCCATCAAGCCCATCACATACTCTATTAAACACAATGAAGCCTAACGCCCACTCATATTGTTGAAATGCCAACGCTGGAAACGCTAAACACCCAATCAGAAATCCGAATAACGTGGTTTGATTGGCCGTGATACCCAATTGGTTTAGTAACTTAGCAGACTGATTTAATGGCCACTTAATGACCTTAATGGAGTACTTATCCAGCATGGTTACTTCTCCATGGCCAAGACAGTACTTCTGCCCCTTGAGGTACATCGGCTTCGTCGTGCGTGACCATTAATGTAGGGATATTCGCTTTGGTCAGCTGTTCGAAGACCCAATCGCGAAATTGTGCTCTTAACTCTTGGTCTAGCTTGCTGAACGGTTCGTCAAGCAGGGCGAGTTTAGGCTTGGCTAACAACATACGAGTCAAGCTTATTCTTGCGCGTTGACCGCCGGATATTTGATCCGGGAAAGATTCAGCTAAGTGAGTTAGCTCTATGTCTTTTAGTGCAGCCATTGCTTGTTTTTGGCGAGCGGAACCTTTAACAGAGTTCGGTAACGAAAAGGCCAAGTTTTCCCATACTTTGAGGTGCGGAAACAACAAGTCATCTTGAAACAAAATACCGACTTCACGCTGATGTGGTGGAAGCTCGTCGAGCTGAATATTGTTCAACACAACGGTGCCAGAGTACGAAAAATCTTCACTTAAGTGACCAGCAATCGCATCCAGTAAGGTCGACTTTCCGCAGCCACTCGGCCCCATCAAAGCCAGTATTTGGCCAGATTCTAATGTGACGTTTAGCGCTGAGAACAGCGAATCTCCATCGGTTTTACGGATGGCGAGGTCGTTGAGGTACAGACTCATTACTTAGGAAACCTTTAAAAGTAAGACGGCGATATCTCAGTTGAAGTCGGCTGACTAATATCGCTAAAGAGAAAAAGAACAGAGGCAATAGGGCCTGCCAAATGGCATAGATTGCTGTCACCCTGCGGTCGAAACCACTGGTAAGTGCAACGGCTTCTGTGGTGATCGTGCTAATACGGCCCGCGCCGAGCATTAATGTTGGAAGGTATTGGGCCAAACTCACGCTGATCCCGACCGCCCAAGCAAAGGCAATCGCAGGAAGCAAGATTGGTAGTTTGATCGAATACCAACTCTGAAATGGCGATTTACCTAGGCTCAGCGAGGCTTTAATCAACCCATCATTGAAGCTTTGCCACGGGCCATCCAAAGACAGGTACACAAACGGGAAAGCAAAGAAAACATGCGCCCAAATCACCCAGAACTCATAGGCACTACTGCCGATGTAGAGGGTCGTGACTTGCATACCAAACAACACTGAAAGCTGTGGTATTAGCATTGGAATAGCGATAATGAAGCCCGGAACTTGCCACTTGTATTTGATTCTGTATTCGTGAGCAACCAGCGCAAGCAACAAAGCGATTGAAGCAGCAATCAGACCAATCCATAAGCTTTGACCAACGGTGCTCATGATGCCTTCCCACTCGAACTCCCAGAAGCGCGTGCTGTAGCGGCTCGGCAGTAAATCAGGGAAGCGCCAACGCTGAGCAACGCTCCAAATTACCATTAAAGGAATGATCAGCAGTGAAAGGCTAGCAAGGACAGTGAATACCGTTTTCCCCGGAAGGTTTGCCCCTGTTCTTCCGGAATACTGCCAAGTTCGAAAGTACTTAAGAACCGCCCATTCAACTAAACGCGCCAAGGCGATGATCAACGAAGCTAAACCAAACAAAACGATGGCACCAGCAGCAGCTCGCGGAAGTAGGTTAAGATCCGGATCGTTGAACCATTGCCATACCAAAACGGCAAAGGTCGGCGGGTTGGTTGGGCCTATGATCAAAGCAATATCGACAACCGAGACACTGTAAGCGAGTACCGCCAGCATTGGGAAACGAAGCTTAGTAAACCATTGTGGGAAAATACATTTCCACCAGATCTGAGCGCGGCTGTAACCGAGCGATGCACTGACCTTGGTGATACGCTCTACATCAATTTGCTGAAGTATCGAAATGCTCATCAGCAATAAGAAGGGGACTTCTTTGAGTGCGAGCATAATAATTAAGCCGAACGCGTATGGGTCTTTCACCAATAACGCCAATTCAGAGCTGGTAGCCGATTCGCCGAGCAAGTGATGTACCGCTCTTGCGCCAAGCCCCGTTGGACTAAACAGAAAAGCAAAGCCGATAGCGAAAGCTACATGTGGAATGGCAAGCATTGGCGATAGCGTAAACTCAATCTTTCTCCAAAACTTGTTTCCCCAAGAGGCTTGAAGAATACAAAAGGTCAGGAAGCAGGCTATATAGCTGCTTGCAATTGCTGAACCTAGGCTTAAGCCAATAGAGTGCCAAGCCCCTTCCCATTGAAAGACTTGGCTAAAACCGTTGAGTGTCGGCTCCTCTAAACCAAGGGGCGGGATGAAACTCAGTGACGAAGCCACGACTCCCGCTACCCCAGGAATGGTCGGGATAATGCATACAGCTATAACAACAAAATATAGAGCGCGTAGCATGAAGACTAGTTACCGTATCGCTTAAGCCACTCTTTCTCGAGCGCGTTTTGCCAGCTCGGGTGTGGTTCATCAACCGATTTAAATTGCTGGGTGTTTTTAGCGCTGCCAGTGAGGTACTTGCTGCTCAGAACCGAAGGATCGCCCCAAACATTGAGGTCCCCCTTGCGAGACTGTGCTTCAGGGCTCAGTAAGAAGTTAATGGTCACTTGAGCACCCGCGGTTGCATTGGCGTTCCAAGGAATCGCAAGGAAGTGAATGTTAGATAGAGCGCCGCTTTCTAGAGCATAAGCCTTAGTGGTTTCGGCTAAGCGACCACTGGCTTGTGCTGAATAAACAGAGTTTGGATTAAACGTAATCGCGAGATCGATCTGTCCGTCATCCAGAAGTTGGATGCTTTCCGATGTGCCTGCTGGGAACTGCTTTCCACCGCGCCACGCCACTTTATGGAATTTATCTAAGTAAGCCCACAGTGGTGCCGTTACTTCTTGGAAGTTGTCTTCTGAAACCGGCTGAGCCAGCGCAGGGTTATTGTTTGTTAGTTCAATCAGTAGTGACTTAATGAAGCTCGTGCCATGAAACTCTGGTGGGCGAGGGTAGCTTAAGCGGTTCGGGAAAGCCTGAGCGTAGCTTAACATCTCAGAGAATGATTGTGGCGGGTTGTGAAGTGTTTCTTGGTCATGAATGAACACCAGTTGTCCCACGCCCCACGGTGCTTCTAAGCCTTCTGTCGGCTCTGAGAAATCGACATCAATTGGCAGAGACTTATCGACATACTGCCAATTTGGAAGTGATTCCGTAAATGACCCAAACAATAGCGCGTTGTCTTTCATCGAACGGAAGTTCTCGCCATTAATCCAGACGATATCGACGCTGCCTTCACTGTTCTTTCCTGCCGCTTTTTCAGCAAGCAGTCGAGTGGTGGTTTCCGCAATATCGGTCACTTTCACATGCTTTAACGTGACACCGTGGTCACTTTGTAATTTCTTGCCTGCCCACTGTAGGTAACGATTGATCTCTTGGCTTCCGCCCCAAGCGTGAAAGTAGACAGTTTCTCCCTCTGCCTGCTGTTCTATTTGGTTCCAGCTGTCGATGGATGTTGCTTCATCAGCATAAATGGTTGCGCTGTATGCAACGGTTGCCATGATTCCTAACGTACTTACTATCTTGTTCATAAACTTTTCCATTTGGTAGTGAACGGGCAAGAGCATTGTATTTTCGAACTCCCTAGTGCGTATTGACCCTTCGTGGTTAACGAAAGATCAACATGCCCTAATAGTTATTCTATCTGTTTCTGAAATAAATTCTAATTCAACAGTAAATTCAATCAATTACTTGAGAACAAGCAGGGAGTTCGCGGTCGAGTTTTGTTCGATACGTAATCATCTCGAAAACTCGACAGACTCTAGGCTTTTGCCATCCTAGCAACAGACCGCTGAACCGTTGAATTTATTGCATCTAAATGAGAGATTTTTGAGGTTTATTGGAGGTTGGTACGAAAAGTCGGCGATGAGCGTCAATTTTGAAGAAGTAGTGAGGGCAAGCTGACAATAAAAAAGGAGCCATCAGGCTCCTTTAATCAGTATTTGGTTTCGATGACGGATTAGTTTACCCAGTCACGAATTGTGTACGTTAGCGTGTGTACATCGTTTTTCAGTACTAGCGTATCGTTTGTTAGCGTTACGTCGCTCCACTCGCTTAGAGTAGCAGAAACCGATTGTTCGATTTCCATCGCAGAGCCGTGACACATTTTCATTGTCATGCCCATTTGCTTGATACGGAATTGACCGTCTTTCAGCTCGCCTTGACCGAAGAAGTTGTTACAACCAGCCATGCCGTTTGCAGTCATCTTTTCGCCGATCTCTAGACGAGGAGCTGCTTGGTCTTCGCTTTTCACAATGTCCTTGCCATCAATTTGCGCAAGTTCCCAATTATGGTGCTGTAGATCGGTTGGTGTTACTTGCATCGCGTTGTCACCTGTTGTTGTGCATGCTGCTAGCATCATAGGTAAAGCGGCTACTGCTAGTAATTTTTTTGAACTAAACTTCATATTATAAGGCTCCAAAGGAAAGAACGAAGTTACCGGATAAGTGTAACTTGATGGGTTCAAAGTATAGTTTACAAAACACTATATGTGTCAGTATAAGGTCATAGTTTAGTATGGATTTCACGAGCCAGGCGACAAATTAATCGCTTATTTTTGAGAGAGTAAGCGTAATTTTGAATGTGTAAGGAGGCATGGTGGAGCAGTTAGAGTTTTTCCAAGTTCCAAGCCCTTGCGTTGGGGTTTGTTCAAGCGATGACAAAGGCTATTGCAACGGTTGTATGCGCAAGAGAGAAGAGCGCTTTAATTGGATGTCGATGACACCGTCAGAACAATTGCACGTGATAAAGCTGTGTCGTCAGCGCTATAGAAGAAAAATAATGAATCAAAAAAACTTGATTGGTAAGCAGGTCGATGAAGAGGGAAATACCAGTCCCCAAAGAGATCTTTTTGGCTAAAGAGGAAGTATTTAGATTTTATTTAACTCCGAAGTAACTATTACTTTACATAATGGTTGGGGTGTAATATTAAAGTAGGTACCTTTGTACCTGAAGGAGTGGTGTCGGTATGAATAAAAAGAGCGTAAAAATCAAAAAAGAGCCAGTCAAAGCACTTGACCGAAAACCGATCGGGGCAAAAGATGACCCTGAAGAGACTCCGCGTGATTGGCATTCGATGTCAGAAGAAGAACGAATGGAAATCCTTTCTCACCTCTCAGACATGCCTTTCCAATAACACCACTGGTTCTTCAGAGCCTTTCTTAAAGCTCAGTTTTCAGAAACAAAAATGTGATTAAACAAACATGTGATTCGCTTTCGTTACACCACGATGGTACGTGCAAAATGTATCATCGGCCTCGGTGGTTTTACTGTGAATCTTAATGTTTGTGATCACTTCTACCGCCCCTGCATCGTAGCAAGCTTGTTCTGCTTTTTTAACGATATCGAGTAATTGGTTGAGTTCACCTTTCATCGTAGTTTCCATCGCACCGACTTGGAAAGGCACATCGGCAGCTTTCACAACTTCAATGGCTTTATCAACCACTTCGAAGTTGTTGCCTTCTTTAACGCGAGGTATCACTTGGAAGGCAACCATCACTTCTTTTTCTCTTTTTAACTCAGACACTTTCTGCTTACTCTAGGATAGGGAATTGTTGCAGATGATAGGTTAATTCGGAGACGAATTCTACAGCGATTATGCTGGTTGGATTACTCTCTTTGTCCTACTTGTTACCCCAGTGGTCACTTACCCAACCACCTATGTGCTCATCAAAATGACTGCCACTGAACCTCTGGTTGCGTTCAACCGAAGTATCACAATCATCTTTATTATCTATTAGGGTTTGTATGTAGTTTGCCATCGGGTCATTGGAACGTTGACGATCTCGGCGAGTTGCCACTTCCTTAATCAGTTGTAATCGATATGTAGAGCTAGCACGTTTCATTTCAATGACCTCCTGTTGTAGACACTAATAGAAAAATCTAGTTGCTAGATATAGGGGCGTCAACGTGATTTAAGAGTATTTTTTTTGAGCAACCAAGAATCAATACGTTGGCATCATAATTCACAAAAGTGTCATTTAAGTTGGCAACTTTAGGGAAGTTTTTGGGTGTGAATTTGTATTTTGTTGCATATAAAAAAGCCCAGTACAAACTGAGCTGACCATTCTATTTCTGGTTACTTAGAGCTATTTGGTTTGCTTTTAAATTGCTTAATGCTTTTCTTTTTAGCTGTTCTTCGATTGGCCATTTTATCTTTAGGTGGACGCTTGCGAGCGGTCGTTTCAGATGCAGGTTTGTCGGTAACCGGGAAACCCTCTAATGGTTGCAGCACTAACGGCTTATTGGTCAAGGTGCGAATCGCATTGAGGTAGTCAGTTTCGCTGTGGCTAACCAGAGAGACCGCGCAGCCAGTACTTCCTGCTCTTGCTGTACGACCAACGCGGTGTACGTAAGTTGCTGAGTGAGAAGGTAATTCGAAGTTAATTACGACAGGTAACTGATCAATATGAATGCCTCTAGCCATCACGTCTGTCGCGATAAGCACACGAGTCTCGCCATTTTTGAAACTTTCTAATGCTTGCTCTCGTTCTTCTTGGCTCTTATTTCCATGTAACGCACTCACACTGATTTTGGCTTTATTCAATCGTTTGGTTAATGCATCGGCATTGTCTTTTGCGCCAATAAATACCAATACTTGCGGCCATGTGTGTTGATTGAGTAGTGCGATGAGCGCTTGAGCTTTACTGCCTTTGTTCACTAAATACAGGGTTTCTTCAATAGCCGCGACCACGCTGTTTTCTTGATGTGTCGTGACCTTAACTGGATTTGAAAGAAGCTCTTCAGCCTGACCTACTAATTCGGGCGGAAGTGTCGCAGAGAACAACAGTGACTGACGTTTGCTCGGTAGTGCTGAAGTAATCGCTTGAATATCTGGCCAAAATCCCATGTCGATCAGGCGGTCGGCTTCATCAAGAACCAATGATGAACACCGAGCTATATCCAGTTCATCACTTTTGATTAAAGCAAGTAGGCGGCCCGGTGTGGCGATGGCTAATTGTGGTTTAGTCGATAATTGTTGCTGTTGATCATCAGTATTTACGCCGCCCGTTAGCGTTACCAATTTGATATTGAGCGTTGTCGCGATCGGTTCTAAAGATTTGGTCACTTGAGATGCAAGTTCACGGGTTGGAACAATGATCAGTGCTTGCAGTTCATTCACATCTTGGTTGATGTTATTCAGTAAAGGTAAGCCGAACGCCAATGTTTTACCGCTGCCCGTTTGAGCCAATGCGAGTACGTCTTTCCCCGCAATAATGGTAGGAATTACCGCTTGCTGTATCTCTGTCGGCTTATTGAATTGAGATGAGAGCGCGGAGACGGTTTTTGCGTTAAGGGTTAGGCTATCAAATGACATAAATGAACCAAGTATCAAAAAGGAGGTGGAGTCTATCAGGGCTACAAATGTTAGAGAATCAGTTTTGTATGTTAGACGATAAACACATTCATTATACGCGCGAATTATGTCTGTTAGCTATACGCGATAATTAAGCGTTTATCATATTGTAATGGCACTGAATGGACGTACAATGTCCGCCCTAAAAATGTTCATGAAATGAGATCGAAATGAGTTGGGACAGTATCTGGCTGTTTATCGTTATCGTGTTTTTTATTGCCATTATCCCGGGCCCAAATGCGCTGTTGGTATTAAGCACAGCCTTAACTCAAAGGAAGCTGTTCGCATTTGTGAACGTGTTGGGCGTGTCATGTGGTTTCTTTTTTCATGCCTTTATCTCGGCTAACGGCATAAGCTTATTACTGTCGAACACTCCCATGGCCTTTGAAGGGCTAAAGTGGGCTGGGGTTTTGTATCTTGTCTGGCTTGGGTATAACCATTTTCGTGCGGCGCTGCGCGCTCAAGAGGGCGTGCTCTCTGTGGTCAGTGCATCGGAAAGTAAGCTTTATAAGCAATTTTTCAAAGGGCTTCTCACTAATCTACTGAATCCTAAAATTGTCCTGTTTTATCTTTCTATATTCCCTCAATTTGTTTCAACAGATGCGATTGTGACAGACAGTTTGATACTTGGTGCAATTCAAGCGTCAGTGGTGTCGATGTGGTTCTTAGTTGTGATCTTAATGGCGGATACCTTTAAGCGCTTGTTAGTTCAAAAGCGCACCTCGCAAATGATGAACATTGTGTGTGGGATTCTATTCGTGGGCTTCAGCATTCAGTTGGCATTGTTTCAGCTTTAGGGTGCGATGCGAAGAATTGGGTTTTTAGCTATTGGTTCAGTTCATTTCCGGCTTAGTTCTCGTTTCCATCTTAGTTTTCATTTCCGATTCAGTTCTCATTTTTTACTGAATGCTAAGCAATCCGTGTTTCTCTGTATAAATCTCTAAAGCATTAGCTCGGGAAGTCGATATAATTATTAGCTATCAATTTGGTGAATGTGTTTATTTGAGACCAATTGAAGCTACAGCCTATTGCTTGACCGAAATAACAGAGACAGGGAGTCACCAATGCGTGAAGATTCATTCACCCAGAAACGCAAATATTACCGCTTGAAGTACCCAAAAAAGGCACGTCCAGTGATGCGAATTAAGGATGAGCTTTTTCATGTGAGTGAAGTGTCTGAAAAGGGTGTGCGCTTGATGATGCGTAACATCATTCCTGTTTATCGAGGCTTCTCAATGGCGGGCAGTTTAAGACTGCACGATAACAACACCATTGATATTAGTGGTGCAGTGCTGCGACAAGAAGGCGATGAAGTGATCGTTCAGTTGTTAGAAGGACCAAGCTTCAAAGATATGGTGTCAGAACAAAGACACATTAGACAAAGATACCCAGTATTTTTTGCAAGTCTAAGAGTGGCTTAAAAGCGACTGACATTAGATTCCTTAAGGCGAAAATCGCTCATTCTAAGCAGAGATTAAAAAGCCCAGCACTTTCACAAGTGCTGGGCTTTGTTCTATCTATCAAGCTAGATATATGGACAAATTAAAGAGCTTAGTGACTCTATAGCTCGTCTACTGTAGCCCAAACCGCGGCTAGCATGTCGTGACCAAACGCGACACTTCGCTCTGGAGACCAGCCGTAAAGTTCGTCAGCGTGACTGATGTGATCTTTAAATGGCATCTCGACGGTGTAAGCCAAACACTTGAATTGCTCACCAATCCAGTTTGTGCCAACTGTCATGTTTGCTTTGCCTGGTTCGTCTTTATCGTAACCAAATTCATCTTGGAACTCTGGCGTGATAGTGAGCAGTGCTTGCTTGAAGTGGTTCTCTAGCTTCGCGATGCGCTCGTTGTAAGAAGGTGTGCCTTCGCTACCTGCTACAAAGTTATATGGAATCGCTTCGTCGCCGTGAATATCTAGACACAGGTCAACGCCCGTTTCCAGCATACGCTCGCGAACAAGGAATACCTCTGGGCTGCGTTCCATAGAAGGTGATTGCCATTCACGGTTCAGGTTTACGCCAATCGCGTTAGTACGCAGGTGACCGCGGATGCTGCCATCTGGGTTCATGTTTGGTACAACTCTGAATACAACGCTGTCTAGAAGAGAGCGACCAACCGTATCTGTTTCATCAAGTAGGCGTTGTAGCAGGCCTTCGATCAGCCATTCAGCCATCGTCTCGCCAGGGTGTTGGCGACCAATAACCCAGATGTTTTTCTTCTCTTCACTTGGCTCGCCGATGGTTAGCAAAGTGATGTCGTTGTTGTCTAGCGTCTGACCTAGAGTTTCAAGCTTACAAGCAGGGTGCGTTTGAGCATTGTGCAGAAGATCTTGGTGACGATCGTATGAGTACGGCGCGAAGTACGCGAAGTACATTGAATCGTGTTCAGGGATGATATCGAAGCTTAATGTATCGCCATCGAACTGAGATGGGATACGGAACCACTCTTCACGGTCATACGATGCAACTACATCGTAATCTTTCCAGCCTTCAGGGTAGGCAGATGTTGCCAATTGACCGATTTCAAAGTGGTGAGATTGTTGAGCTTCACTTTCTAAGCGGAAGTGAAACCACTGAGAGATTTCAGTTTGGTAGTCTGCTGGGATCGTCAGTTGAATGTTTTGTGGTGAATCTGCAGAAACGACGTGAATGTTGCCGCTTTCGAAATTGCTGAAAATTTTCATTGTAGTTTTTATCTCGTAGTTGAGTTGCCGTAAGACTAGCACACTTTTTTTCGAGCAAACCACTAACTAAATCGTAATGAGATGTTATTTCAACTATCTACTTTTTAGTTCTCTACTTTGAGCAGTACTTCCTATCTATCGACGCTGACAAGTTGTACACCCACGACAGGCTGAACGTGTGTGGCGATCTAACTTGCTGCGTTGAACCTTACAATAAGCGTTTTTCAGCGCTCTTCTTCCTGAGAACCAATCATCGGGTTTTGACAGGATCAGATAACCATTAAAGCGTTTCATAAGCTCGACTCTATTTTGGTTGATGAACTTGCTATCAAACCCAATTTCGAAGTAATCAAGCGCTTGTTCAATCGAGGTGAAACTCGCCATTTTTTGTTGGAATTCTGTTTGGTTCATTGAGTGAGGAGTTTATGAAAAATAGATAGCCAATATTGTAATAGATTTACAATTTACTTCTTTGACTTAGAAAGCCGTTTTGTCTCGTTGATGTTGGATTAATCAATAATGAATATTTAACCGCTGCTTCTTATTTGGTGGGTGATTGTATCTGGTGGGGAATAATTTCGTGAAGTGACCTTGGGTTCTCATAAAGGTTCAATTTTTGTTCCTCAGAATGCGATTTATGATCCAAATCAAACTGATCTACCCCTAAAGTACTATTCTGATCTTAATTGTAACCAATTGTTGAAGATGATTAAGAATTATGACAATAAAAAAACGTTATATCGCACTAATAGCGGCGGTTGGTATAGGTATTGGCTGGTTAACCTTAGGGGGAACTGCAGCCGTTATGCACTATACATCGAGCACTGAGTTTTGTGTTTCTTGCCACACAATGGAAGCACCCCACAAAGAATACCAAGGTTCTGTACACTTCAGTAACGCAAAAGGCATTCGAGCTGAATGTGCCGATTGCCACATTCCAACTGATCCGATTGACTACGTGATCACCAAAGTAAGAGCGTCCAAAGACATCTACCACGAATTTATTTCAGGTAAGATAGACACGCCTGAGAAATATGAAGCACACCGTGAAGAGATGGCTGAGACAGTTTGGGCTCAATTCCGTGAGAATGACTCAGCGACTTGTCGCTCTTGTCACGAATTCGATGCAATGGAAGAGTTCGAGCAATCTCGTGATGCAGCAAAAATGCATGCTTATGGTCGTGAAAATAACCAAACGTGTATCGATTGTCACAAAGGCGTTGCACATTTTGCTCCTGAAGCTCAGCTAGATAGCAAAGCGTTCGATACCCTGATCGCATTTACGAAAAACACGCCAGCAGATGCGAAAGTGGTTTACCCAGTAACCGATATCGCAATGGGTGACTTCGGCAGTGTAAACCCAACAGCAGAACTGGAAGTGGTCAAGGCTGAAGGCGACAACCGTACTGTGACTTTGAATGCATTCCAAATGAAAGGTGCAGAGCAAGTGCTTTACTTCGGTGAAGGCCAACGTGCAATCGTTGCGACATTGACAGACAAAGGTCAAGAAGCACTGACTACTGGTGACTATAAAGCCGATGCTTACGGTAACGAGTGGCGTTCAGTTGCGCTAACGGGTGATATCACTTCTCCAGTTGTCGATAAACTAGACCCAATCTGGTCTTACGCAGAAGAGTTGGACAACGTTTACTGTGCAACGTGTCACGCGAAAATTCCTTCAAACCACTTCACTGTGAATGCTTGGGGACCTGTTGCGAAAAGTATGGGCGACCGTACAGACATTTCTGAGCAAAACCTTGAGCTGCTGACTAAGTACTTCCAAAACCACGCGAAAGACGTTGTTGGTCACTAAAGAGAATTAGAAGGATAAAATTATGACTAATATGACACGTCGTGGATTTATGAAAGGCACAGGTATTACAGCTGGTGCGTTGGCATTCACATCTTTGACGCCGATGAGCGCAATTGCTTCGGACAAACGTGGTTCTGGTGTTCTAACATCAGGTCGTATGGGACCAATGCTGTGTGAAGTGAAAGATGGCAAGTTAGTGTCGACGACGAATGCACTGGCACAAACGGTTCCAAATAGCCTGCAGACCACAGGCCCTGATCAAGTACACACCAAAGCGCGTGTTAAGTACCCTATGGTTCGTAAAGGCTACTTGGCTAACCCATCTGCACCTGAAGGTGTACGTGGTAGTGATGAATTTGTTCGTATCTCTTGGGATGAAGTGTACAAATTGATTCACCAACAACACTCACGTATTCGTCAAGAGCACGGTGCGGAATCTGTATTCGCAGGCTCTTATGGCTGGCGTTCAAGTGGTGTTCTGCACAAAGCGCAAACGCTTCTACAACGTTACATGAGCATGGCTGGTGGTTACTCTGGTCACTTAGGTGATTACTCAACAGGTGCTGCGCAAGTTATCATGCCGCACGTTGTGGGTTCGATTGAGGTGTATGAACAGCAGACGACTTACCCAGTTATCCTTGAGCACAGTGATGTGGTGGTACTTTGGGGCCTAAACCCAATTAACACCTTGAAGATCGCTTGGAGCTCAACCGACTGTGCAGGTCTTGAGTTCTTCCACCAGTTGAAGAAGTCGGGCAAGACAGTGATTGCGATTGACCCAATGCGCTCTGAGACTATCGAGTTTTTTGGTGACAACGCAGAGTGGATTGCTCCTCACCCAATGACTGACGTAGCCATGATGATGGGTATCGCACACACGTTAGTGAAACAGGGCAAGCACGATAAAGAATTCTTGGGTAAATACACAACAGGTTACGACGTATTCGAAGCTTACTTGATGGGTAAGGAAGACGGCGTAGAAAAATCTGCTGAGTGGGCGTCTGAGATCTGTGGTGTGCCAGTGAAGCAGCTTGAGCTACTTGCGGATATCTTCAGTAAGAACCGTACTATGCTGATGTCTGGCTGGGGTATGCAGCGTCAACAATACGGTGAACAACGTCACTGGATGTTGGTTACGCTAGCGACAATGCTAGGTCAAGTTGGCTTGCCTGGTGGTGGTTTCGGTCTTTCTTACCACTACTCAAACGGTGGTAACCCTGCTCGTGATGCAGGCGTACTTCCTGCGATTTCAGCGTCACTTGGCGGTGGTTCTTCGGCGGGTAACGATTGGGCTGTTTCAGGATCTGTGAACGCATTCCCTGTAGCGCGTATTGTTGAAGCGCTAGAAAACCCGGGTTCAAGCTACCATCACAATGGTCACAACCTAACGTTCCCAGAGATCAAAATGATCTGGTGGGCAGGCGGTGCGAACTTTACTCACCACCAAGATACCAACCGCTTGATCAAAGCTTGGCAAAAGCCTGAGCTGATTGTTATCTCAGAACCTTACTGGACAGCAGCAGCTAAGCACGCGGATATTGTTCTGCCAATTACTACATCGTTTGAACGTAATGATATGACGATGACGGGTGACTACAGTAACCAACACTTAGTGCCAATGAAGAAAGTGGTTGAGCCACAAGGTGAAGCTCGTAACGATTTCGATGTATTTGCGGACATGTCTGAGTTACTTGCTCCGGGTGGTCGTGATGTGTACACCGAAGGCAAGACCGAGATGGAATGGCTGTATGGTTTTTACAAAACCGCACAGCAAGGTGGTCGTGGTCAGCGTATCGTAATGCCTAACTTCAGCAAGTTCTGGGAAGATAATCAGTTGATCGAGATGAAGTGGAACGAGAAGAACGCACAGTTTGTTCGTTACGCTGATTTTCGTGAGAACCCAATCATGAACCCACTAGGTACACCAAGTGGCAAGTTCGAGATATTCTCAAGAACCATTGAAGGTTACCAACTAGATGATTGCCCTGCACACCCAACTTGGTTAGAACCAACAGAGTACACAGGCAACGCTAAAGATGGCGAACTGCAACTGATGACAGCGCACGCCGCGCACCGTCTGCATAGCCAGTTCAACTACGCGAAGATCCGCGAAGAGTATGCGATTGCAGACCGTGAGCCGATTTCAATTCACCCTGAAGATGCGAAAGCTCGAGGCATTAAAACGGGTGACTTGGTTCGTGCACATAATGGTCGTGGACAAGTATTGGTGGGTGCATTAGTGACGGATGGCATCAAACAAGGCTCTGTATGTATCCATGAAGGCGGTTGGCCTGATTTAGATAAAGACACAGGTCTATGTAAAAACGGTGGCTGTAACGTGCTTACGTTGGATATCCCGACTTCTCGTTTGGCGAATGGCTGTGCTGCAAACTCTGCGCTTGTGAAGATTGAAAAATACACAGGTCCAGTATTAGAACTCACGGCATTTGATCCACCTAAAAACGGCTAATCTTTAACAAGTAATAGCTAACTGAATGAAGCCAGCCTAATCGCTGGCTTTTTTTGATCCTTTTCTTGCGACGAAGACTATTACTCAGTGTCGGCTAGACAATCCATAATAATCAATGACATCTAAGCGAGAAATTAACTCATGAATCGAATCAATCCAAAGAAACTACTTCGCAGTAAATGGACGGCCGTTAGCCCTGTAAAGAAAGAAAAACACTTTATGGTCACAGAGGTCGAGTTTGAAGAAGGGGAGGTTATTCGTTGTTTGATAGAAGCGGTGATGACCAAACGAGAGGAAGACATCAACTGGCGGGATCTCACCGACAAGGATCATTGGCTTCCCGGTTGGAAATAAGGATAGCAAGTAGGGAGCAGTCGGTCACCTCTACTTATTTCTAATTACCCGCTGCTGCACGCCCTTGCCAGTATTTAAGGCCTTCTAAGACACCCTCAGCATGTGTTGCTCTACTCGTGTATACGTTGTCTCTATCCGATAGGTGAGCAACCTCTGGGTAATGGTTAGCAACCAGTATCGAGTTTACGCCTTCAATGGTGAGCATTGAGGTGTCGTTAGCTGAGTCACCTGCGACGCACACTTCTGCAACGCTCAAATCGTGTTGTTCGAGTAGGTGGTGAATCGCAGTCGCCTTGTTAACGCCTTTTGGTGTGATATCTAAGTACCAATCATGAGAGTAAGTCAGGTGAACATCTAATCCGTGCATCTCCAAGCTAGATTCAATCAGTTCGTGTTGAGGCTCTGAAAGCTTTCCTTCAAAGGTGATCTTGTAATCGCCTTGATGGTTTTCTATGCGCTCACCCATAAAATCAAGGGGGGCGAGAGCCGTCTCTACCCTTGATTTGTTCCAAGAAGCTTCCAGTTGGTTATGCCAAACATGGTCTGGTTTTTGGGAATGAACATGATGAATTTTGGTGCCCACATCGCTAATAATACTGTGTGGCTTCGGGTAGTTATCCGATTCTAAACCCATTCGAATCGAAGGTAATGTTCTTCCTGTCGCGATGATAAAGCGAATATCAGGTTGTTCTGTGAGGTAATCAAATAGCTGGTTAACACCGTGAGATGAGCCTCCATCAAGCGTACCGTCAAAGTCACACACCAACATTTTTATCATTCGAATTCCTTGTCTTTTTCTCTATTTCGTCACGGGAAAATGCTTATTTCTTTTATAAAGAATGGCTCAGCAATGAGCACTCTACAAGTTGAAGTTCAGCTTAGATAATCACCAATTGACAGTTTGCAGCAAGTATCACAGTTGGTGTGACGTATTAAAATTCTTGGTTGAAAAGGTTGATTTCAACTCGCTGACTTTAGCCGGTTGACCTTTGGTTTTTAGGTAGAGATTGAGAGTTGATCTTATATTTTTTACCGAGCGAACTTTCGCCTCGGAAACATCATGAAAGCTTAATAAATAGTTCGTACTCGAATTATTTGTGCACGAACTAATAATGGCTTTTGTTGGTTCATTCAGCCTATTAATCACTCTAATGTAAAATTAATATTCAATAATCTACGACTACGTAATACATAATATTGGCCGTACGCTTATCTAATTTATCCCTTTTATTATCAGTAGCTTGCTTTGTTTTTGCTTATTTTTGGTCTTGTTGTTGCTGGTCTGGTTTCAGTCTGTTGCCTTGTTTTACCGAGCGAAGAACCTTGATTTACACGTGTCAATTACTTAGAGTGCTAATTGTTTTTCGGGTTTAAATAACCAATTTAAGTTTAAATAACTGAGAAAGGATTAGATTACATGGATCCCATACTGGAAGTTAAGGGACTGTACAAGGTGTTTGGTGAAGACACCGACCGTGCTTTTACAATGATTAATGAAGGCGCAAATAAAGATAAAGTTTTCGAAGAAACAGGGCTAACGATCGGCGTTAACGATGTTTCTCTTAGTATCCAAGAAGGCGAGATTTTCGTCATAATGGGACTGTCAGGATCTGGCAAATCAACCCTAGTACGCCTTCTTAACCGCTTGATCGAACCAACCAAAGGCAATGTGCTTCTTCGAGGCAAAGACATTGCCCACATCTCAGAAGATGAACTCCGCGAAGTTCGCCGCAACAACATCTCGATGGTTTTCCAAAATTTCGCTTTGATGCCGCATATGACGGTCATCGAGAATGCCGCATTTGGTCTAGAGCTTGCGGGTGTTGAAGTTGAGCAACGAAAGCAATCAGCACTTGAAGCACTTGAACGTGTTGGCCTTGGCGCATATTCAGAATCTTACCCAGATGAACTATCTGGTGGTATGAAGCAGCGTGTTGGTTTGGCTCGTGCACTAGCATGTGACCCAGATATCTTGTTGATGGATGAAGCGTTCTCGGCGCTCGATCCTTTGATTCGTACAGAAATGCAAGATGAGCTTATTCGCCTTCAAAATGACGATAAACGAACCATTGTTTTTATCTCGCATGATTTGGATGAAGCGATGCGTATCGGTGACCGAATTGCGATTATGCAAAATGGCGAAGTGGTTCAAGTAGGTACTCCAGACGATATTCTTAGTAACCCAGCGAATGATTATGTCGAAGCTTTCTTCCGTGGTGTGAACGTAGCAAGCGTACTTACTGTGAAAGACATTGCGCGTAAGAAGCCAGCTGCGGTATTTAAAAAATCAGAACACGATGGCCCAGCGTCCGCTCTACAAATTTTGATGGATAACGACCGCGAGTACGGCATCGTAGTTGAGAAGAGCAGCCGTTACTCCGGCATTGTCTCTATCGACTCGCTTCGTAAAGCCCACAAAGAGAACAAATCACTCATCAGCGCACAGCTCGATGATGGACTAACGCTGAACCCTGATTTACCAATCAATGATGTGCTTGGCCTAGTTGGTGGTGTGCCTTACTCAGTGCCTGTTGTGGATGAGCAAGGTAATTACTTTGGCGTGGTGACTAAGTCACGACTGTTACAAACATTGGATAAGGGGTAGATCATGTCGTCTGAACAAACAAATAATGACCCATGGTCTCAATCGGCTCCTCCAGCTCAACCTGCAAGTGATCCTTGGGGTCAATCCGCTGATACCTCACCGTCAGCGGATTGGTTAAGCAGCGAAACCGTTGAAACGACACCTTTTGATCCACTTAACCCTTTTGATCCACTTAACCCTTTTGCAGAGGCTGTGCTGCCTGTTGACACTTGGGTTGAGTCTGGACTGAATTGGTTAGTTGAGCACGGACGCCCATTATTCCAGGCAATCCGTGTGCCTATCGATTTTATCCTAAGTTCATTTGAAACGGCGTTGGTGTCTACGCCAGCACCATTCATGTTGATCATCTTGTTTCTAGTGGCATGGCAGTTTTCAAACTTGAAGCTTGGCGTTGCAACGGCCGTATCTTTGACTTTCATTGGCTTGATTGGCGCTTGGTCTGAAGCAATGACCACATTGTCACTGGTCATGACATCCGTATTCTTCTGCCTATTGATTGGCTTACCCATGGGGATATGGCTCGCTCGAAGTAACACGGCGGCTAAATTCGTGCGCCCAATTTTGGATGCTATGCAAACCACACCAGCCTTCGTTTATTTAGTACCGATCGTCATGTTGTTTGGTATCGGTAACGTTCCGGGTGTCGTGGTGACCATCATATTCGCACTTCCTCCTGTTGTTCGTTTGACCATCTTGGGTATTCAGCAAGTTCCGGAAGAATTGATCGAAGCGGGTCACTCATTCGGTGCAAGCAAAAAGCAGATGCTTTACCGAATTCAACTGCCACTTGCATTACCAACTATCATGGCGGGCGTGAACCAAACACTGATGTTGTCGTTATCGATGGTGGTTATCGCATCAATGATTGCGGTAGGTGGTTTAGGTCAAATGGTACTGAGAGGTATTGGCCGTTTGGATATGGGACTGGCCGCTGTTGGTGGTTTAGGCATCGTTATCTTAGCCATCTTATTAGACAGAATCACCCAAGTACTGGGTGTCAATGCTGGTAATACAAAATTACGCTGGTATCGCATGGGACCTGTTTCCCTTGTACTGAATGTACTTAATCGCGGTAACAAATCAGAACTTCAATTAAGGAAAAACACCAATGAATAATTCATGGAAGAGTAAACTCGCAGTAAGCATCGTTTCTACATTAGCGGTATCGACTAACGTGTGGGCAGCAAGCCTACCGGGTGATGGCGTATCAGTTCAGCCTGTTCAATCGTCTGTAGCGGAAGAGACATTCCAAACATTGATCGTTAACCGTGCTCTAGAAGAACTGGGTTATGACGTGAAATCAACTCAAGAAGTGGACTACAACGTAGGCTACACCTCGATTGCAAAGGGTGACGCAACGTTCCTAACGGTAGGTTGGTTCCCGCTTCATGCTGATAAATACACAATGGCAGGTGGTGATGAGAAATTCTACCGTGAAGGCCAATATGTAAGCGGCGCTGCTCAAGGTTACCTAATTGATAAGAAAACGGCTGAAAAGTACAACATCACCAACATTGGTCAATTAACTGATCCAAAAATCGCGAAGCTGTTTGATGCGGACGGTGATGGCAAAGCAGACCTAACAGGCTGTAACCCAGGTTGGGGTTGTGAGATGGTGATTGAACATCAACTTTCAGCGTTCAAACTGGACGATACGGTGACTCACAACCAAGGTAACTACGCTGCAATCATCGCAGACACGATTTCTCGTTACCAAAAGGGTGAATCAATCCTTTACTACACATGGACACCTTACTGGGTAAGTGGCGTACTGGTGCCTAACGAAGATGTGGTTTGGTTAGAAGTACCTTTCTCAGCACTTCCTGGCGAGCGTTCGAACGTTGATACGACGCTATCTAACGGCAAAAACTACGGCTTCGAAATGAACTCAATGCGCATTATTGCGAATAAAGAGTTTGCTAAGAACAACCCATCAGCAGCGAAGCTTTTTGAAATCATCAAACTTAACATCAATGATGTAAGCGCTCAGAACATGATGATGAGTAAAGGTAAGAACAGCTCTGCGGATATCGAAGCGCACGTAAACGGTTGGATCAAAGCGAACCAAAGCACGTTCGATGGTTGGATTACAGAAGCGAAGAAAGCAGCACTGTAACTTTGACTTGTATTTGTTCTGTCTTACCAGACACTTTGATTTGAAATGATGAGCGTGTTGAGTGATTGTGTAGAGTCACTCAATCACCTTCAAACCAAGCGAAAGGGCGACAAGAGTGAACATTATAAAGCCAGCAGTCGATTTGGATTGCTGGCTTTTTGTTTTCTGTTTCTATTTTTGAGCTTCTAGCTGTTAATTACAGCTCTAGCGTTCGCCTTGAACTTCGAAGTTGTCGCTGACTAAGCGAGCGCAGCCATCGGCTTCAAGTGCCCAGTGTTCATGATGTACAACGCCAAACGCTTTGTTCATTGTCCAACTCGCGGTAAGAATGTAACCGCCGTCTGGGTGCTCTTCCCATTTTACATCGGTGTAATCAACGTCTTTGAAACCTTGGTCGATGATGTTTTGCCAAAATGCTTGAATCGCTTCATGACCTTCAAAAGTACCAAATGGACGCGCTTCCATTACGCAGTTCTCTGTATATTGGTCTGCACAACCTTTCGCGTCTTGGTTGTTGAATGCTTTTTGCCATGCGTTAATGCCTTGCTTACACGCTTCTAATACTTGATTGTTTGACATTGTTTTCTCCATAACAGTCTTCTTTGAAACACTGTGTTTTTGATTGGGTTATCTCGATAAGTTGAATACAGTTTAGCTTTGGTAATTAACTTGAAAAACAGAGATAATAGAAAATACTGTTTGTAAAAAGAGAACAATAAGATGAGTAAGCTAAAGCAGATGTCGATTTTCGCTCATATCGTAGAGCAGGGTTCAGTCTCGGCTGCGGCTGAAAAGTTAGAGTTGTCTAAATCTGTCGTCAGTCAACATCTCAAAATTCTAGAACAAGAGTTAGGCGCCTCTCTCCTTAAACGCACAACACGAAGACAAACTTTGACAAGCATGGGTGAGCGCTTTTATTTGAGTTGCAAAGACATCAATGTGATCGCTGAATCGGCTTGGGATATGGCAAAAGCCGAGCTAGAAGAGCCACAAGGCCGGATTCGTATCACAGCTCCGAATGCCTTGATGGATTTATTGGTAGCGCCTGTTATTGCCGAACTGATGAAACAATATCCGAAGTTAAAGCCAGAACTGATAAGCGACGATCAGCATTTAGACTTCATGGAGCACGATATTGATCTCGCGGTACGAGTGGGCAGTTCTCGTGACAGTAACTTAAAGCAAAAGCGTTTAGGTGAGTTTAAAGATGTGTTATGTGGCGTTGAAAGCATGCGTAAACGTGAGCTTGAATCGATTCCTTACATTGCAAACTCTTGGCAGGGAAAGCAGGTGACTCATCATTTTAGTTCTCAAACTGAGCAGGACTTTGTCTACCAACAGCAAGCTAGTTGCGTCACCAATTCGTTCCACAGTTGCCTTGCACTGATTAAATCAGGTGTTGGTATCGGTGTGATTCCAGATTTCTGCATTCCTCAGTTATTTGGTGATGTTGTCGACGTGCTGCCAAGCTTTGAATTACCCACCAACACGGTTTATGCGCTAAACCCATTTGCTTCAAATACGCCTATCGCCATCAAGCTGTGTATCCAAGCGTTGGAAGAAAAGCTTAAGCAGAATTTAGTATAAGCTTTCTATCGTTGGTAAAATCCGGTGCTTAACCATATTTACTAATAAAAGAAATAACATGTTTATTACTCAGTAATTCGATCTTGTCGATAGTCAGTACGCAATAGCGGTAGTTTTTGTTTTTGAAGGTGATGTTCGACTTTTGTTCTGTTGGTTCTGAAAACTTCCATATTTCAAATCCAAGGTTTTTCATCAGCTCCAATGCATTTGGGTTTTTGATCATCATAGAGAATTTCTTGATCTTAGTATTGCTTGCAAGAAGCTTCATATCGGAAATCAGGTTCGCAATAGATTGTTCGCGCTTCTCAGAGTGACCGCTAACCACAATGTAATTTAAGTTCTGGTTAGAATCTAAAGAGCAAGCTTGCTTAATATGTAGATGCTTATTTTGGTATTGCTCGAACACCTCTTCGTTGAAGAAAAAACCTAGGCTATGACTAACAATATCGCCATTAACATCGACCATTTTTCTGCCATGCGCCTTTTTTTCACTGCAATAGAGAAACAGGTCGATAGTATCAAGAGCTGAAGGATCCACCTTTGTATATTGCGAAATCAGCTTTATTCTATCTATTACTGCTTTGTCATTCTGATCTGTCATTAGTGGCATGATCTGACAGTCGCAGCCTTCTTCTATTTCCCCTTTAGTGATAGACGATATTCGGCTTTGAAACGAAAAGAACCTCTCACGAAGGAAGTCTTCAAGTAATGCACTGTCTTCGTTATCTTCTGAATCAAAGGATTTCAACGTTGTATACAAGTCCAGACCAAGGCAGTCCAATAGCTTTAGGGCTTTGTAATTACTTGGCTTTACTTTGCTATTTTCCCATCGATTTATCGTTACGACATCTACAGAGCTGAATTCATCATCTAAGTGATTAATGTATGCCGCAAAATCCTTTTGCGTTAACTTCAATTTCTTGCGCGCTTCGCGCAGTAATTGCGGAAATTTCATCATGGTAGAATATTCATCTTTGATTAGTGACATTACGTTCCGATTCGTCAGATAGTCTATTTTATCAATCGTTAATATACAGTAGCTATAATATTTATTTTTGAATGTAATATTACATTTTTTAGCAGAAGGTTCTGAAAATTTAAATACTTCAAACCCCACACTCTTCAAGAGTCTCATCATATTGGGGTCTTTTACTAAAACAGAATATTTTTTAATGTTTTTGTTCTGAGAAAGTAACTGTATATCTGAAACTATATGCTCAATAACATGATCTTTTGTCTCTGAGTGTGAGCTTATATTAAAATAATTTATGCTTTTGCTTGAATTTAAAGAGCAGGCCATTCTTAGATCTAGCTCTTGAGTTTTTAATGTCTCAAATTGATGGTCTTCAAAGAAAAAGCCTACGTTGTGACTCACAATGTCGCCATCTACATTGATCAGTTTGTGACCATGTGCTTTTTTCTCACAGTAGTAGAGATATAAATCAATTTGGTCCAGTGGCGAAATATCGACTTTTGTGAATTTAGAAAGTAGTTTGATTCTATCGATAACGCCAGTGTCACACGGCTCTGACATTAAAGGCAGTGACTTAAAGTTGCGTTTGCCTTGTTGTTGATTCAGGCCTGATAGAGCTGAAATTCTACTTTGAAATGAGCCATAGGATTCGTTTAAAAATAGTTCGATTAACGTGTCTTTTTGTTCGGACTTAAAGCTCTTTATTGTCTCAAACAAATCTCCGCCAAGGTACTGTAAGATCTTGAGTGCTTTGTATGAACTAGGCTTTACCTTACTGTTTTCCCAACGATTTATCGTTACGACGTCAACCGCATTAAACTCATCGTCCAGCTGATTTAAGTAGGTTGCAAACTCTGTTTGTGTAAATTGAAGTTCCTTTCTGAAGTTACGTAACAACTGTGAAAACTCACTCATTAAAACATTAACCTTCTGACAATTAACTCAATGTCTTGATTCTAATTTAGACATCAGACTCTATATTTAACATCTTCAGTAATTTGTTTTTTACGGATGTTAATTGTTCGGATTATTTGAACTGTATCTTGCGCATGTCCCTAACAGGCTAGGTGCCAAATTAGTGACGTCAAATCTATGGCTTTTTGCCTAGACACTTGTCAATCTACTGTGAAGTGCGCGTTAATGTTCAGATACAATCTTGCCTTTTTCTTATTCCTTCTGCTGTTTCCATTCGCCTCCTATGCGGACACAACGGGTCTTGTTATGGATCTGTCTGTTGACAGTGCGTATTACGACAACGACCAAGAGGTGGCTTATACGCTTGTTTTAACGAATGAGTCGGATAAAGCTATCGCTGAGTTGGACGTTAAAGATGAGCTGTTAAATATCTTAACGACAGATGATCAAGGGAATAATGTCAACGCGTTCTCGCAAGTCTCAACTCAAGCGCAATCCTCCTTCCTTTCATCTCCGGGTGATTACAGTCGCTTCGGGAATTTAGATGCATCAGGTGTGCGTATTGCGGCTGGTGGGTCGGTGACCTACACCATGGTCGCCACCGTTTCTGGTGACGCAGCCGGTACGATTGATAACGTCGCAAGTGCGAGCACTGGACTGTTGGATGCTGTTGAATCAAATACAGAATCCATTCAGCGTGGTGTGTACCAACATGATGTTGTTGTTTCGGTCGATAAGACTAACTATCAACTCAATAACAAGCTCACCTATAAGATTAAGGTTTCGAACACTGGCGATACGTTTATTCAGACGATCGACGTTCAAGATGTCATTTCAGACATAAAGGCACTCAATATTGAAGGAGCTTTGCAACAAGCCTTTACTGACAACGTTAATTCAGTTAGCAAGGTTGAAGGCAGCAAAAGCGATCCAGGCACCTTCGCCGAATCAGGGGACTTATCAGTAAGTGCTGCGTCGATTGATATTGGCGGGTCTGTGACTTACGAAATTCAAGCAACTGTTGCCGACAATTTAGTCGGCGACATTGTTAATGACGACATAACTGCTGAAACACGCGATGACTTGGTTACAGTTGATGAGGTTATCACTCCACCCACTGAGCCTAGTATCACCCTGACACATACCTTGAACCAATCGGATAACTACCTAGTCGACGATGAGTTTTCCTATACGGTCACGGTTGCCAACCAAGCAAACTCCGGTATTGCTTACCATTATTCGGTTCAGCAGTTTCTTGCAGATCTTGAAACCGATCTAGGTAACGATGTCAGCAACGAAAAGAACGCAACTGACACGGTTGGCAATCCTTACGATTTTTGGACTAATGAAGTGAGCTCAATCGGTTCTAATAGCCTTTCAGAACTCAATGCATCTGGAAAGGAGTCCAACAAGTCACTAGAAGACAAAGTGTCTATCTATCCCGGTGAGCAGATTGTTTATTCCGTTGTGGTGGACGTTAGCCCTGTGTCTATTGGTCAAATTCCCCAAGTTGCAGCCCGAGTGGTTGATGCTGATGGCCACGCAGATTCTGGCGATGCTTTGGCCAATATTCTCGATTCGAAAGACGTTTTGACGACGTCATCAAGTCAAATTACACGTAATAAGAACACCACAGATACGACTTATGTTCCGGGGATAGTCGGTGATAACGAAGTGGTCTATGACATTGTTATTTCTAACAAGGACACAGAGTTCTTCGCCAACGATATCGAAGTTGTCGATAAATTTGCTTGTATCGTGACAGAGCAAGCGGATGGCTCTAATGCTTCAGCATTTTCCGAGTGGAAGCTTGAAGTCGCTGATAGAAGTGGTGAAGGATCGAATTATGGTTCATTTAATTACAATACTTGGACAACAAACGACATCAATTTGAAAGTCGACCTCGCACCTGAGGGCTTCGTTCATTATAAGCTGACCGCAAAAGTGGCAGATACCAGTGTGGGGCAGATTGTTGATGATGGTACCGATGCCGGCTTGTGCTTAGGGGATAACTTAGGCGAGTCGGGTTCTGGCGTCCAAATGCCAAACTCGAAATTAAAGGTCCAAAAGGAAGTGGATTCTCGTTACTACTCAGCTGGCGGTACCCTGAACTACGACATCACGGTAGAGAATAACGGTGACGGCTATGCGATTGATATACCGGTTTATGATGATTTAGTCTCTGTCATGACTCAGTCTATTGATGATACACCGACTAAAGCGTATTTGAGCTGGATTATTACTGCGAAATCTTATGCCTCTGACGGCTCAATTTCGACAAACAGTGATCCCGGCTTTACTGATGACATAGAAGGTAATCAGAAGAATCAAAAGATCTTAGATGTGAAGGCAAAGCTAGCGCCACACGATAAGATCGTTTATAGCATTGCCGCGACCGTAAACCCCATTGCCGATGATGAAATCCGTAATGAAGTGACGGTTGACAGCGTACTTTATTCCGATAGAGGCTCATACCCACGAGATTACTACTTAGTATTGGATAAGCGTGTTGATGGTCATGACGAACAAAACGCGTATACCGACACCACCAATACTGTCACTTATACGATCAGCATTACCAACCCAGCAGGGAACGGTTTCGCCTCTAACATCAATGTTAAAGATGAAATCAGTACCATAGAAGCAGAGTTACTTCACGAGCCGGGTGAAACCAAGCCCGTGTTCTCTTCGTGGACGATCAGTGCAGAAAGAGAGGCAGACTCCCCGTGGGTGAAAGCCGTGACTGACCCTGGATCGTTCTCGGATAACAATGATCTGGATGCCACCGCTCAGATCCCGCCAGGTGCGACGATTACTTATACCATTGTTGGGACACTCGATCGCAGTGTCGACAGTGAGATTCTTTGGGGAGCATTCACCAATACCGCAACAGTGACGGGACCAGATACTAATCTATCGGATACGGTACGTACCTATCCTAGCGAGCCGAATCTTGTAGTCGCTAAGACCGCTCAAAATACCGACTTTGTTGTAGGTGAGCGCGCTACGTTCGATATTTATATCTATAACCGCGGTGTTGGCTATGCAAATGACGCAACGGTACAAGATAGTATTTCAGCGCTTAACTTCTTTAATAGTTGGACAATTGTAGGTTCGACCAACACAGATAAACCGGGTTCTCGTTACGGTGACATTGCTAACGACACTGACATCGATACCGACGTTGATATCACTCCCGGAGGGTGGGTTCACTATGAGGTGAGCGGCATTGTTAAGTCTGACTATGAAGAAGAACAAGTATCGAACCGTGTTGATGTTTACGATCCTATTACAGACCGTGACCACAGCTCTTCCGCTCAAATAGATAACTCACACAGTACCTATGACATCAATGTTTCATTAGCCAAAACGACCGATGTTGTCCGCTACACGCCGGGTGAAGATCTCACCTACACCATCGTTATTGGCAATAACAGCGACACTGATGAGACCGATCTTATCTTCATGGATCGCCTGAGTGAGATCACTACTACGCTAGCGAATGATAAAGATGGTGAAGTAGAAGATGTTCTTAATCAAAACCCGTTTGACTATTGGTCTGTTGATACTGGCTCTGGTTTCGGCCCTCAAACGACTGAAGATGTGGAGTTCCCAGTTTCAATTCCGGCCAAAGACTTTGTCACGGTGCGTATTAAGGCGCATGTCAAAGACAATGCGGTATCTAACGGTGTAGCGGACAGAGACGGCGGCATAATCCGCAACGAAGCCGTGCTGATTCATGATGATAATGCCGGTTGTACTGACGATTGTGAGTATGCCAAACGTGCCGTGGCTGAAAACCATCAGGTACATAATAACGGCGGCGTTGTTCGCACTACTAACATTAACCGCTACTCTCCGGGAGATGAGTTGACTTATACCATTAGGTACAACTCTCAAGATGGACATGGTTATCGAAACAACGTAGACGTTAACGAACTGATTAATGACATATCAGTGGAGCTACAAGATGGCAATTCAGGTAATCCATTTTTCGATGATTCGGTAGGTTCAAACAAGTTTACGGTGGCGGTTGCTAAGAGCGATCCTGCGAACGCGGGTACAACAGATGGTACCAAAGACGGTGATGTTGCGAACGACACTGACATCGTAACCTCGATTGATATCGATGCTGGCGAAGACGTGACTTACACAGTAACAGGTACCGTAAGACCGGATGCGGTCGGTGATATTCATTATCGAGATACCGTCGTGATTCCCGATGACTACCATTTAGATTTTGATAAAACGACTGATGAAGCGGTGTACGAGCCCGCTCAAACCGTGACCTATCACTTAGTGATTGAGAATGACGGCAAAGGTAACGCTCACGATATTCCAATCGTCGATAACCTCGAAGATATTACGGTCAGCTTAGTGGATGGTAATACAGGACCAGCGTATTCAGATTGGACCATCACATCGATCGCAACTGGAACTGATTCTGAGTATGTGGATGCGGGCGCAGGTGCTGGCAATGTTTACACATCAACCAACAGTAACCTAAATGTTGAAGCCGATATTCCGATGGGCGCTAAGCTTGAGTACCAAGTTGTCGCGACCATCAATGACAAAGCCAATGGTGATGTTGTTAACGTTCTAACCGTTGATGGTGACACGATATCTCATGATATTCGTCAAGAAGCTCGAAAAGTTGATTTTGAAAAGAACATTCTGGCGTATTACGACACGGATGAAAACGAACTGGTTGGCGCAACTAACTACATGCCAGGTGGTTATGTTGAGTATGAAATTTTAATTGAGAACATTGCGAGCGCCCACGTTGATGATATGAGCTTGCGTGATGACATCGACCAAATTAACACTCAATACTTTGATGGAACGCGTGGCCCTGCCTTTGATAGCTGGACGATTGAAACATTCACTGATAGCTCAGGTATTTCCAACCCAGATGTTGATAACTCAATCCAAGACAATAAGCCGATTGATACTCACTTCGATATCTCGGCAGACAACTTTGGCCGAGCTGCATCGTCAGCGTTTGTCCGCTATGTCATAAAAGCCAAGATCAGTCCGAAAGCGGTTGGTTCTTTTACCAACAAAGCTTTCATCGACGAAGACAATGGCAATGAGTTGGTCGCGGTATCGCCACCATCAACGATGGCGGATCCTGAAGTCACGTTCTCTAAAAAAGCGTTTTATGATGCAGGCTTCTCTTCGCAAAAAACTGAATATTCTCAAGCTTTTGGCGAGAGTGAGGTTTACTACCGCGTTGAGATTAAGAATGCGGGCGATGGTATTGAATATGGTTCTCGCCTAGAAGATGCGATTTCGGAAATTCAAACTCGTATTGCAGAAGACAGCACCACTTCAGGTGGTGATCCTGTTGGACAACCGTTCTTGGTTGGCTGGGAAGTTAGCCTAGATAAAACGGCTGCGACAGGCTCTATTACCGACGCGATTGACTTTGTACCGGGCAATAACATCGATATTGATAACGAGATTGTTATCGCGCCTCAAGAAAGCTTAACGTTCACTATTCATGCTCAAATTCGTGAAGATGCATTGGGTGACATTCAAAATAAAGCGACGTATGACGGTAGTGCTCGAACAGCGAATTTAATGCCGCTTGAAAATAATACCAGTGTTGAAAAACGTGTGGTGTCGATCAACGGCAACCCGTTCAATGATGGTGATACCTATCTGCCGGGTGACGAAGTTGAGTATGAATTTGTAGTCACAAACCCTGAAAACGGTTGGGCGAATGATATTCAGGTCAAAGATACAATCACAGACATTCAAGTCGAAGTGATTGGCGGTAAAACGGAATCCGCTTTTGTTTCTGGCGATATCACCCATGAAGTCAGCAATGGTATTGATGCCAACGCTGATACTTATGTACCAAGCTACAACACCAGCGGCAACCTTGATATTGATACCGATATTGCCGCGGGAGAAGCGCTGACCTTTAACTTAACCGGTGTCGTTCGTGACGACGCTTTGGGCACGATTGATGCGAACCAAGTGACCGCAGGAAGTGACTCTGCAACATCGCAAGTGATACCACCTAAAGATGCTGAGCTCGATTACTTCAAAACCTTGGTGTATACCGATGGTGAATCGGCAGGGTGTTCTGTTCCTTCAAACGATGGCAGCGGTTGTACTTACGCACCACGTGGTGATGTTGAGTACCAAGTTACGTTAGATAACACAGGCGATAGCATCGCAAATGACGTGAGCGTTATTGATGCGATTCACACCATCAAAACCGAAGATGGCGATGATGCGTTCTCTAGCTGGACAACGGCTATTGCGGTTGAACCTGTTGGCACTTATGACGTGCAAGGTAACTACAACGGTAGCGTACCATTGAATGCAACTGTCGATCTTCGTCCTGGTGAGCGTATTGTGTTTGACGTGAAAGGCACCGTGTCGACTTCAGCGACAGGCACTATTACCAACACGGCGCAAGTGAACGGTGATAACACCAACGACATCGTACTTGATCCGGGCCGCTCGAATATCCTGATTGATAAATGGACGGATACGCCTGAGTACGTGCCGGGTGGAACAGTGAATTACTACATCGACATCACCAATGACGATGTGGATTCTGGCCTGTTTTCGATTCGTGACATCATCAGCGGCTTTGAAGTCGAAACCGTCGATGGCTCAATGAAAACGGCATTGACAGAATGGACGGTTGATTACGATGTGCTTTATAACTCGGCGCCGTCAGACCCTGACGCTAATGATTTTTCAGAGCTAGATAAGCTAGTTGCTCAAAACAGTCCAGACATCGATTTACCTGTCGAATCGATCAAGATGGCAGGGCGTGACGATGCCGGTACGGGTGGCGGCGATAAGTACACAGTTGTCCGTATTCACGTCCAAGGCAAGGTACGAGATGACGCGATTGGGCGCTTTACCAATACGGCTTATCTGCGACATGGTTTGGACGATTCGAAGATCGCTCGCTTACGAGAAGGCTTTATCACTCCGAAGTCGGGTCAATTGGTTCTAACCAAAGAAACGACGCCAATTGCAGAACCTGATGCTAAGTATCAACCGGGTCAACCTATCTCATACAAGATCACCGTGGCTAACACAGGTGAAGGTTACCTTGTCGATCAAGTCCTGACGGATCGCATCGATACCATCATGACAGAGGTGGCTAACAGCCCAGATCAAGAGCAAGCGTTGACAGGTAATTGGATCATTAGCGACGAACAGCTTGATGGCAGTGGCGATCCAGCCCTGAACGCTCGCAAAGATGTGGTTAATAACGCACAGGGTTATAGTGCGACTTACAGCATTCACCCGGGTGACAGTTATTCATTTGTCGTGACCAACACTGTTAATGATAAGGCCAAAGGCGAGATCACTAACGTCGTTAAAGTTGATAGCGACGACGGTGAGCACTCTGCAGACGCGACCTACATTCCAGAAGATGCGCAAGTTGAGATCACTAAAGATGTCGATAAAGCAGAGTACCTTCCGGGAGAAACACTTCAGTACACCGTGACCGTTAAGAATAACGGCTTAGGTTGGGCTGAAGATGTTGCTATTAAAGATGCGCTGAAGTCGGTTGAAACCACGATTGCAGGTGGTACGACTGAACAAGCTTTTGACCCTGCTTCAATCCAAATATCGGCGGTATCGACAACCGGTGAAACCCCAGTACCGGATGCAACCCGTGGTGAAGACCTTCATGAGACGCTCGATATTGCGCCTCAAGACAGTATTGTTTTCACTATTCAAGTTGCGACTAATCCGTTGGCGACAGGCGATATTACTAACATCGCATCAGCGACCTTTGACGGCACAACATTTGATGACAGTGCTACCAGTACACCAGTGTTGGCGACGGTTTCGGTCAAGAAGACGGTTGATACGCCATCGTATGAAGTAACCAAGCTGATTAACTACGACATCACCGTAACCAACAGCTCTGATGCGTTTGGATCTGGTGTTCAACTTCAAGACATCATCAGTGACATTCAAGTCGACACGACCGCGGATAAACAAGAGTCGGCATTCCTACTATGGGAAGTGAGCTTTGACGCCTCGGATGATCGCTCTGTTGTCACTCCCAAGACGTTCGACTTGAGTGAAGATATCGATGTGAGTATGGATGTGGCGCCACAAAGTACCGTGACATTCTATGTTAAGGCGTTGATTCGTACGACGGCGATTGGCGATATCAGTAACACGGCAACCATCACTTATAACGGAACACCACAAGACTCAACGGTAGTCATGACACCGAAAGACTCTGAGTTTGTTGCGACGAAAACTAACGTACAAACCGAGTATGAGCCGGGTGGTGAGCTGGAATTCTTGATTACCATTGAAAACACCTCTAACAACTACATCAGCGATTTAAGTGTTGTCGATGACATGAGCACGATAGAGGTGGGCTATTACGATGGTACCACTGGGCCTGCTTTTGTTGCTGGAACCACTTCTTTGGTTGTTGAGTCAACCACGGTAGGAACGACGACGGAGCAAATTAGCCCGATTGAGTACAGTGTGGATATTGCACCGCACGGCACAGTTGTGTTCCGCTCAAAAGGCACCGTAGTCGATACCGCGACCGGACACATCATTAATACTGCGCAAGTAGATGGCGGCGATGTTATCAGTCCTCCAGTTCAAACAGTTGCGGCTGTGGTTCAAGCTGAGCTGTTTACCGATGCCCCGTATTACGTGCCGGGAGAGCAGGTTGAGTATCACTTAGTGGTGCAAAACATAGGCCGAGGTATAGCCAAAGATGTCGCGCTTTACACCCAGTTCTCTGAATCCATGGGTGATCATATTGATGGTAATTTTAGTAATGCGTTTGATGAATGGACACTAACGGCAACATCAGAAGGGGCTGAAACTCAACCTGGCACCTTTGATGACGACAAAGACCTGTTCACCTTGGTCGACATATCGCCGGGCGGCAAGATTGATTACACGTTCACATTGACGGTCAACGAAGACATGCTGACTAATATCGATGTGCTTGGATACTACCTCGACTTAACTGGTAGCCCAGCGATGCGCGCTCGTTCTAAAGGCATGTTGGCCTCTGAAACCTCGATGCAGGCAGTGGCAGATCAAGTATCTGCTTTGGATTTGCCGCCAGTGGGTGCTGATCTGGTTGTTGAAAAACGTTCTGATAAGCCTGAATACACCGAAGATGACGACAGTGTCACTTATTACTTAGCCGTGACCAACAACGGTCAAGGTAACGCGGCTAATGTTCGTCTAACCGATGAGATCAGTGGACTACAAAACAGCACAGGTAATAAAGTCTTTATCGATTGGACAATTGAAGGTGTGGAAGTCGACGACTCGGGCGCGGTTATTCAGCGTCATTCTTTCCCGTCGAATAAAGACTTAGACACTACCGTTAACCTGAAATCCAACAAACGAAATGCTTACGCGTTTGAGGTCGTGGGTACGCTAGGTAAGGGCTTGGATGACGACATTACCAATACCTTTACGGCGACCGAATCTGACGGTACCGAAACCAGCGACAGTGTAACTACTCATATCAAGAAGATTCCTGATAATTCTGGAGAGTTGGAGCTGACCAAGTCTGCGTTGCAAGATACCGCGCAAGTGGGTGATGCGGTTGAGTACGAGATCATCGTTGAGAACAACAATGAATCTTACTTTAAGAACGTGACTGTGGAAGACCGTTACCCAGGTGGTCTGAAATACATCGTGGATACATCAGAAGTTGTGCTAAGCGGCATTGATGGTGAGTTCGGTACGGAAGACGATCAGGTTATCTCTCAAGATCCATCAGATACGGGCAAGTTAATGTTCACATCGTTGAACTTTGATCCGGGCGAGAAGCTGCGTATTCGTTACTTATTGCGTGTCTCGGTAGGTGCCACTTTTGGTGATTACATCAACACCGCAGTAGCGAAGGTTGATGGCTCGGCTGTTTCTAATGAAGACATCGCCAAAGTGACCATTGAGCCGGACAAGGTGTTCGATACCTCATCGATCATCGGTAAAGTTTTTGAAGATCATAACAAAGATGGATTCCAAGCTGATGCAACCGCGTTTGATGTTGAGCTAACTGCGAACTTAGCAACACAAGGCTACATCGCTGATTCGACGCACATCATTCGTGATGGTCAAGACGTTGCTATTCAAGATGGTGCGATAACCACTGCACTTGAACAAGGTTTGGAGCTTGGTGACCTTTGGGGACATTCAGTGAACCGAACACTGCCAGAAACCAGCAAAGTGGTGATTCAATTTAAAACTCGCACACAGCAAAGCTTTGATTTCTACGTCACAACCGATGCGGGCTCTCGTATCGAGTTCGACGCACAAGGTCAGATTCAGTTTAAGCATGAATCGGACAAGAAAAAGGGACTGAGCGCGGAAAACCTCAACGTAACCAGAAACCTGTATCGCGATGGCGAGGATTACCTGTGGGAAATCGTTATCGAGAACAAAGGTATTTACGAAGATGGTATTCCGGGCGTTAAGTTGATGACGGTTGAGGGAATCGTTATTTACACAGACCAGTACGGTCGTTACCACGTGCCCGACCAATGGGTACTCAATAAGAAAGGTAAGAACTTCCTCGTGAAGTTGGACACTGATTCGCTCTCCACCTCCATGGAAGTGGTGAGCGAAAACCCAAAAGTGTTGCGAATTACCCCGAACAAGCTCACCAAGTTCAACTTTAGCGTTCATCGCAAAGACCAACAAAGTGAACAGAAGTAAGCCATTGGAACCGTAACTGGAAATTGTATGAAAGTATTTAGTAAGTCTCTTTTAGCGACGTGTGTGTTAACGGCCATTCCTGTGATGGCGGTAGCGAAAGACACAGGTAAGCTTGAAAAACTCGGTTCTGAGACGACTGGCATTGAAATCACCAAGCCGAACCAAGACCAAGACAGCTCGCGTATTTACTTAGAGCAAGGCGCTATTTGGGCAAGCCGTGACATCACTCGCTTTGACCCAGTATTAGATGTCAGTGTCAGCGATGAATTAGAAGTCGAACAAGGCACACTGCGTGACAGCGTCGGTTTCACCATTACCACCAACTACGGTTACTACATCAAAAAGTACCAGTTGGAAGTGTACCGAGTGGGTGACTTTGGTCTGTCTGAACCCATCGCTGTACTTGGTGGCGACAAACTGGCAAACGATTCTAATATAAACTGGGATGGCCAAACCGATGTTGATTATCAGTTTGAGGTTGGTGAGCAGCTGATGTTCCGCCTAAAGGCGTGGGACAAAGATGGCAACATGGATGTGACCACGGTTGGTGTGACAGATCTGGTTAAGCCGGACTCTGAGGTCGATATTGACCGAAACGATAACGACGATGAAGAGAGCAAAGACAAAAGCTACGGCCAAGCTAAGCTGATGCGCCACAACATCCCAACCAATGCGGGCTTAGCCAAGTTCATTGGCACCGGTTTGAAAGGCGTTGATAAAGTCATCATCGGTGAAGATGAATTTGATGTCGAAGATGGCAACTTATACGCAGAGCAGTACTTACCAACAGATTCCTACATTTTCCCAACCAAGGTTGTGTTTGATAACGGTGATGAACGTCGTTACAAGCTTTACGTTCGTATTCCAGATACGTACTACGCACAAACTGGCTTGGCTGATCTTTATGTTGGTAAGAATAATGTGTCTGGTAATAGCGATGCATTAAGTGTCGATGACCAGTACCAAGATGACATCTACAACCAAGGTCGCTTAGCGTACTTTGGTCAGGGTAAATTTGGCGACAAACTTCGTGTAACGACTCACTTTGATACGCGAGAAAGTGAAATCAAAGACATGTTCAAACATCCGTTCGCCTCCGACGATTCGGATGTGTTCGATATCCTCGAAGACGACGATGAGCTTTATTACGGCAACTATGGCGATAGCTCAAATATCGAAAAAGTGGTCAACACCAAGGGCAAGGTTTACCTCAATGTTGAATACGATAAGTCTCAATACTTGTGGGGTAACTACAACACGGGTTTAACAGGCACCGAAAACAACGATTACAACCGCAGCCTCTATGGTTTCAAAGCTGATTATCGTACTCGCGATACTACACAATATGGTGAAGATCGTTTGAACGTGGTCGGTTTTACCGCAGAAGCAGATTCGTTGTATGCACACGATGAGTTCTTGGGTACAGGCGGCTCTCTGTACTTCCTTCGTCATGGTGAAGCGGTACCGGGAAGTGACAAAGTTTACGTAAAAGTAAAAGATGAATCTGGCCTAGTGCAGAATGAAATTCCACTTGAGCCGGGCGTCGACTATGACTTTGACCCGTACCAAGGTCGAATTATTTTGACCAAGCTACTCGACAACATCCTATCCGACAGCTTTGGCAGCGTGATTGAAAACGGAGACGACTACGAAAACTTTCTGGTTGTCGACTATGAGTATGTTCCACAAGGTTCAGATTCATTAGATGCGATGTCTTACGGTGGTCGTGCTAAAGGTTGGATCAACGATTACGTTGGTGTTGGCGTGACGTATGCAACTCAAGAAAAGGACAACCAAGACTACGAGTCTTACGGTACGGACTTAACGTTGCGTGCAACAGAAGGTACCTACATTAAGGCTGAGTTTGCACACAGTGAAGGCAGGCAAACCGAGTCGAATTTCGTCTCTACCGATGGTGGTTTAACCTTTACGCCAATTGGCGATACGTTAGAAGATCGCGAGGGTGACAGTATCCAAATAACGGCTGTGACTAGCCTTTATGATCTTGCTCCAACCATTTTTGGTGCCGTTGGCAATGACCTTAAGCTTTGGTACCGAGACAAAGACGCGGGATACAGCTACGCAAGCAGCAGCGATGATTTAGAGCAAGAGGCATACGGTGCTGAACTTCGTTTGCAAGCTACCGATCGCTTGGCGGTTCTCTCTCGCTTCTCGACCAATGAAGAGCGCGATGTCGATGGTAATCTAGAAACAGATACTGAAACGATTGAGATTGAGACTCAAGTTAAAATCACCGAGCACATTAAGGTTTCGGCGGCAGGGCAACAAACTGAAGAGCTTAACCAAAACGACGAGCACAGTGATGCCACCTTAGCGGGTGTGCGTTTGGAATACATGTGGGACAGTGAGAACAGCGTTTACGTCAAAGGGCAAAAGACCGTCGACCAGTCGGATGACTATGATGAAAACGACAGCGCGTCGATTGGTGCTGAATTCCAAGTGTTGGAAGACTTGTCTCTTGGTGGCGAATACACCGATGGCGACCGAGGCCAAGTAGCAGAAGCGACTGTGACTTACGATGTATCCGATGACCACTCAACCTACGTAACTTATGTAGATGATAACTACGAAGGCCAAAACAACGTGATTGTTGGTCAGCGTGCAGATCTCACCAGCAGTGTCGATTTCTACCAAGAGAACCAGTTTGTTGATGAAAACGATGGTCATGGCCGTATCGACTCGTACGGCTTTGGCTACGATGTGACGGAAGATGTCGAGATGGGGATCGGTTATCAGCTTGGGGAAATTGAAGATGACCAGAGCATCACCACAGAGCGTGAGTCCATCAGCTTCAATGCTTCAATTGACCTAGATGACATCACCCTAAGCCACAAATTTGAATATCGAGTGGATAAGAGTGAAGACGACCCTGACATCGCTCAGCGAGAGCTGCAACAAATCGTGACGACCAACCGTTATACGCATCACTTAACGGAAGAGTACACATTGTTCGGCAAGTACAACTACTCCATCACCGAAAGCGAAACCACGGGCGAAATCATGGCGCAATTTACCGAAGCCACTGGCGGCCTCGCGTATCGTCCGATCTACAACGATCGACTCAACTTACTGAGCCGCTACACGTATATTGCAGATTTCGATCAACTGGATCGCGATGTGGATTATCAAGACGAAACCAGTCAGATCATTGAAGTTGAGGCGATCTATTCGATTGACCAACACTGGGATGTCGGTACTAAGTACGCCCATAAAGATAAACAGCAAGCTTTTGAACGAGCATCTGGTTCGAATGAGCTGGTTAAAAGCGATATCGACCTATACGGATTAAGCGCTTCTTACCGTGTGATGAAAGAGTGGGATGTGACGGGTGAATACCACTGGAAAACAGACACACTCAACGATGAGCTAGAACACGGTGCGTTAGTTTCGGTGAACAAGCACATCGGCGAGAACTTCAAAATGGGGATTGGTTATAACTTCTCTGCGTTTGATAGTGACTTAACCAATGATGACGACTACGACGCATCCGGCGTGTTTATTAACTTAGTCGGTAAGATCTAAGCATGCCCCAAAGTGGGTTGAAAGTTAAGAGTTGAGAATTCAAAGTGACAGTAAAGAGTAAGATGAAAACAATTATTTTCCTAATAAGCGCAGTGATGAGTACTTTGCTGCTTTCCGGCTGTGCAACCGACACCTATGTGAGTCAGGAGAACCGAGACAAGTTTGCTGGCATCGATGTGTCTAAGTTTTTAATCAGCGAGTGTTTGGCGCCAGAGCGTGAGGTGCATATCGCCATCGCAGAGCATTTTGCGTTTGATAGATATCAATTACGCGACCTCGACAAGATTAACTTAGATACCTTTGTTAAAGAGATCAGAGGCTTAAAAGGGCGCATCACGATTGTCGGCCATACTGATTTCAAGGGTTCTCTCGAATATAATGAGCGCCTTTCACAGCGCCGCGCTAAATCGGTCGCAGATTATTTGAAAGGGCAACTAGACCCAACGCAATATGACTGGGAAGTAAAACACCTTGGTGAGACTCAACCCCTTCTGCTTGGTAAGACAGATAAAGACCTAGCGGAGAACCGCCGTGCATTTATCGTGTTTGAAGAAGCTCAGAAGTACGAAGAGATGCCTTTCTGTGAGCCACCAAAACCAGAACGTAAAGTTTATATGGCAATGACGCCACACTTCGATTTCGACAAATCAGTGCTTAAGCAAGAAGATCTAACTCAGTTAGATGACTTCACAACTAAGTTGAGTGGCCTGCAAGGTAGCATAATGGTGGCAGGGCACACCGACCAAGCGGGTTCACTTTCTTACAATGAAAAGCTAGCAGAGCGCCGCGCAGAAACGGTGGTTGAATACCTCAAAACCAAACTCGACCCTAAGCAGTTTATCTGGGAAGTGAAGTCATTTGGTAAGTTGCAGCCTGCGATTAATGAACGCTCTGAAAAAGCCGATGCATTAAACCGCCGCGCGTTCATTGTGTTCAAAGAATCTGATATTACCGCCGAACAGCAAGCTCTTGCTGGCAGCGAACAAGAAGCGGTGAGCAGCGAGAGCGATTAGAGTTCACCGAAGAATAACGAATAGTTGCCTTTACAATAAAACGCAAAAAGCCCCATACGTTGGTAATGCCGATCAGTTAAAGCCAAAGCGATCGGTTGAAGGATCCTTCAGAGCTGTCAAAATCCAAGTGTATTTAATGCACTTGGATTTTTTTATGGATGTTTCTCAAGCTCTAAACATAATTAATGATTGGAAACCTAGCAGCGTTGAGACTTTGTCTGACTTGCTTCCAATTGAACTCATCGACGAAGCCTATTCTCTTACTGATACTGTCACGATGAGAAAGAGGAAATTAACTTTAGAATCCATGGTGTGGCTGCTTGTTGGAATGGCTATCTATAACA